>NZ_VVIN01000032.1:0-42337 GCF_008711145.1 Arenibacter lacus | reverse complement strand
GTTATAAGAAGTTTTTATATTCGGTGCATAGCTAAGGAATAAATTGATTTCCCAAGAAAATGAGGCCCGTAGTGCTAGAATCAATAGAGGGTAGAATGGTAATTTATGCCGCTGCTGAGTTCAAAGTAATTTGAAAAATTAAAACAAAGGAGCTTGTGGAGGGATGGCTTTGTATGAATCTTCTTTCCTGTTTTTCCTCCGATGATTGGTCCGATTAAGTAGTTCGTCGATTAAAATCAGCTTTGCGCTTTATTATTACGCAACTTTGCCAAAATAGGGGGCAAAGGGATTTTTATATCACTTTATAAGCCTAGGAATACGCCGTTTTAAAGATGAAAGTTTGACAAGGTGTTTTAAATGATTTTAGATCTGTAAGTGGGTACAGAAGCTGTGAAAATTTGCGATTCTTTGGCAACTTAATCTATTAAAATTAAATATATTTATAAACTTAGGGTTTTATTTACACATCTTTTATGAGTGGCTTAAAGAGGGAATTTGACGCATGGATAGGGAGCGAGTCCCAGTTCTTTAATTTATTGGGGCAAAATGCCTTCGATGGTTTATGGTATTGGGATCTTAAGAATCCTAAGCTTGGCTACTTAAACGATAAACTTTGGCATCTACTAGGCTATGATACTGCCCCGGTAGAAGACCAACCCTTTCAATGGTCCTTACTTTTGGATCAGGATAACCTTCAGCTAATCTTAGAGGCTTATCAAAAACACCAGAGTAACCCTACACAGTTTCCATTTAACGTAGATGTTGTCTGCAAACATGCAAGGGGGCACACCTTGATGGTGAATTTTAAGGGAGCCATTGCATACGATGAGGCGGGGAAACCCAACCGGTTAATGGGGATGGCCATTTGTTTGGATAAATACTTGGAATGTAAGGAGCAGCTCACACAAAAAAACGACCAGTACCATAATGTTATAAAAGGGGCAAAGCTGGGGATTTGGGAAGGAAATCTAAAAACGGGTGCTGTAGTGTGTAATGAGAGATGGGCCGAAATGATTGGTTATACCCTTGAAGAATTAGCACCAACGACCGTCCAGGTTTTCCATAATCTTGTGCACCCGGAGGACAGAAAGGATGTTAAATTAAGTCTGGAGAATCACATAAAGCAAAATGGTGCCTACGAATTGGAGTATCGCATGCGTCATAAAATGGGGCATTGGGTTTGGATACTTTGTCGTGGGGAAATCACTAAGTATGACGCTTACGGGCAAGCAGAAGTGGTTTCTGGGATGCACTACGATATTACCCAAAGAAAGAAAAATGAACTACTTCTGGCAAAATACAAAGACCTCTTGGAGCGATCCAATGAGGCAGCAAAAGTGGGGCATTGGGAAATAGATCTTCAGAACAGCAAAATTTATTGGTGTAAGGTCACCAGACAAATACATGGGGTCTCTGCAGATTATAACCCCTCTATAGAAAATGGGCTAAGCTTTATAGTGGAAGGAGAAAATAGGTCCCGAATAGATGCGCTCATAGAGAAGGCGATGGAGAAACCTATAGAGTTTGAAGAATTGGTCCGTTTAAAGGCCAATGATGGAGTGGTGAAATGGGTGCGCATTATAGGGCTTTCCGAATTTTCCAAGGGAAGTTGCCGAAGGGTATATGGGCTTTTGCAGGATGTAGACCATATAGAAAAGGCGCAGTTAAAAATAAAACTTAGGGAAGAGCAGTTTAGACAAACCTTTAATCACTCTACCATAGGGATGGCTTTTGTAAGTAAGGATGTTAAATTGATGCACGCCAATCCTAGTTTTTGTAGCATTTATGGGTATACTGAGGCAGAGTTACAGCAAATGAATCTGACGGATGTATCCCACCCAGAAGATTTAGAACGCTATAAGGATCGGATAGGCGAATTGATACAGGGCAAACGTCAACATATAGAAATGGATTATAGGTTTATCCATAAACAAGGAACGGTTGTCTGGACCCATACTTCCATGTCTGCCATAACCAATGAAGAGGGGGAGATTATGCATTTTGTTTCCCAGGTGCAGGATATTAGCAAGCGGAAACAGAATGAACTCTTATTGCAGCACAATGCCGAACTTATCAGTAGGATCAATGATGTAGCTAATATCGGGATTTGGGAAATGGATATTGATGAAAACACCCTGTATTGGAGTCCAATGATTAAAGAAATGGCCGGAGTGCCAGAGGACTACGTTCCCACCTTGGAAGATGTTTACGATTTCTTTAAGGAGGGGGAGCATCGGGAAACGATGAAAAAGGCCATGAAAATGGCCATGGAAGAGGGAAAAGGCTTTAATCATGTGCTTCAAGTGATAAATACTACCGGAAAAATCTTTTGGTCTAGAACCATTGGGATACCCGATTATAAGAACGGAAAATGTACGCGATTGTACGGCTTCTTTCAGGATGTGGATAAAGAAACGGTGGCAGCAAAAGAATTGGCCATTAAGGAAGAGGAGTCGCGACTCACTTTTGAACATGCTCCTTTTGGGATGGCTGTCATAGACCTAAAAGGGAGGCTGCAAAGGGCCAATATTACCCTTACCAACATCATGGGCTATTCCGAATCGGAAATGAAAGAATTGTCTTTTTACGACGTTACCCATCCAGACGATATAGAAAGGACGGCAGAGCTGATGGCCGAACTTATGGAAAGAAAAAGGGATTCCTATAAGATGGAAAAACGGTATATTCATAAAAATGGACAAGTTATTTGGGCCAATGTTTCCCTAGCTGCCGTAAAAAATGAAAAAGGAGAGGCGCTACATTTCGTCTCCCAAGTAGAGGATATTACCCAACGGAAAAAGGATCAAATTCTCTTGTTAAATTATAAGAATCGCCTAGAGCAGTCCCATGTAATTGGAAGATTGGGGTCTTGGGAAATGGATCCGGAATCTAAAATTGTGGTGTGGAGTGATAACCTAAGACGAATATTGGAGGTAGATGACTACCTGCCACAGGGAATAGAGTATGTAGTTAACACCTTTGTGCAGGAAAAGGATCGGGCAATGATGTTCAAGACCCTGCAATACGCGATCGATAATGGGGAGAAGTTCGATTTTGAGTTGGAGTTGAAGACAGGGGTAGGTAACCTGAAGTGGATGCGGATGATTGGGGTTCCCGAATTTAAAAATGCGAAATGCGTACGCTTATCAGGCTTGGTGCAGGATATTAATGAAAATAAGCGAACGCAACTAGACCTTATTTTTAGCGAGGAGGTTTTTAGAAAGACTTTTGAGCATGCCGCTATAGGAATGATGGTGCTTAATTTGGACGGGGAACTGCAGAAAGTAAACCCTAAAATCTGTGAGATCCTAGGATACACAGAGCCGGAAATCCTGAACAAGACCATTTTTCAGCTTACCCATGAGGAGGAACGGGAGATGACCTTTGGCTTATTGCAGGAAATTTCAGAGGGGAAACGGGAAAGCTATAGAGTAGAAAAGCGGTACATCCACGCGAGTGGAAGGTATGTTTGGGTGCAGGTTGCCCTGGCGGCGGCGAGGAACGATTCTGGAGAATTTACCCATTTGGTGTCCCAAATTCAGGATATTTCAGACAAAAAACTACTGACCGATAACCTTACCGAACACAATAACCGATTGGTGAATTTTGCACATATTGTATCCCATAACCTAAGGTCCCATACCAGTAATATTTCTATGTTGCTAGATTTGGCAGAGCAAGACGATGAAGCTATATCTGAAAACGAGTATTTTAAAAATATCAAAATGGTTTCGGATAGTATGAATGATACCATCTGCCATTTAAATGAAATAGTAGAGATCAACTCCAAAGTAAGCAATACCCTAAGTTCCCAAAATTTACTGGTAAACGTACAAAACGCAGTAAATTCCATAGAGTCCTTGGCCAAACAAGCAGGGTCCAAGATAGAAATCAACGTGGATAAAGATATTAATGTACTGGCGGTACATGCCTACTTGGAGAGTATTATACTCAACTTCTTAACCAATGCTATTAAATATAAATCTCCAGATCGTCCACTCCTGATTGTGATTACGGCAGGTATGGAAGGAGACTTTGTTTTCTTAAGTGTCAAGGATAATGGATTGGGAATTAACATGGAACGGCACGGTTCTAAATTGTTTGGAATGTACAAAACCTTTCATGATCATCCCGATGCCCGTGGTATGGGGCTATTCCTCTGTAAAAACCAAGTAGAAGCCATGGGGGGTAAAATTGTTGTAGAAAGTGAAGTGGATAGGGGGACGAACTTTATAACCTATTTTAGACATGAAAACAGTTAAAAAAGTCTGTATTATTGATGACGATCCAGTCTTTGTTTTTGGTGCAAAAATATTGCTCAGGAAAAATGACTTTTGCTCGGATGTTAAAGTCTATAAAAATGGAAAAGAAGCATTGGAGCATATTATGCCAGGTGGTGAGGAAAATGAGGATGCTCCCGATGTTATCTTCTTAGATCTGAATATGCCGGTAATGGACGGCTGGGAATTTCTGGATGAAGTAAGTAAATTGTCTAAAATAGACAAGAAACCAATTTTTGTAGTAAGCTCTACCATAGACCCCAAAGAGGTGCAAAGGATTAAGTCCTACGATGTGGTTCATGATTTTATTGAAAAACCACTTTCAAAGGAAAAAATTAGGCTGCTAAAAGATAAATTGAAAACCGCTGAGAAATAACCTTGGTGGTAGTTATAAGTATAGCGTATTCATTTCCAGCTTAAAGCCTTGATGCTCAATGCTTAAAAAAAACAGCTGGATTCTTCCCCTTTTTCCAATCTTTTCCAGATTAAATTAAAAATCTTTGTTAGGTTAGTAATTTTAAAGGTGCTGTGGTATTTTAGTATGCTTAAAATTAGGATCCTAGGGGATTTTCCGGAATTGCCTATGGTCCGTTATGAACTATAAATCTGAGGAGCTTAGGTGGTTTTACACGCGTCCTCCCATAAAAACAATGTGAGCGTAATGCGATATTTTTTAATGTTATTGATTATTGTTTCTTGTAAACCCACCTATGAAGAACCAGTAATTTCTCTGGAGGATTATATCTTGGAAGATGGCTTTGTACTAGAAGCGGTGGCTTCGGAACCACTACTGGTGGCTCCCGTGGCGATGGATTTTGACGAGAGTGGAAGGATTTGGGTTGCCGAAATGCCTGGGTTTATGCAAAACCTAGAAGGTACAGGCGAAGAAGAGCGTTCGGGTGCTATAAAAATATTGGAAGATAAAGATGGGGACGGAGTAATGGATCATGCCATTCCCTTTTTGGATAGTTTGGTGATGCCAAGAGCGTTGGCCCTAGTTTATGGAGGGCTGTTGTATGTAG
This sequence comes from Arenibacter lacus, assembly GCF_008711145.1. Classification (NCBI taxonomy): domain Bacteria; kingdom Pseudomonadati; phylum Bacteroidota; class Flavobacteriia; order Flavobacteriales; family Flavobacteriaceae; genus Arenibacter; species Arenibacter lacus. Next base: position 37,035 of record NZ_VVIN01000032.1, on the reverse strand, counting down.
AATCTCCCAACTTGTGGTTTGTGGAAATAGCAGGAGATAAGCCTGTAAATAAGGTCTTGGTAGATTCCTTATATGCCACGGTGGGCAATCCGGAACATCAGCCCAATGGTTTAAGGATGAATGTGGATAACTGGATCTATAATGCCAAATCCAATTTCAGATACCGGCGAAAAAACGGAGAATGGATAAAGGAGCCTACTACCCTTAGAGGCCAATGGGGAATTAGCCATGATAATTTTGGCCGACTCTATTACAATAATAATTCTACCCAGTTAATGGGAGATCACGTTTTGCCCAATAGGCTGGTCCGCAATAAATATATGGTGCCGAAACACGGGGTAGCTCAGGTGCTCACCCTGGACCAACGGGTATACCCAGTTCATGCCGCATCGGTAAATAGAGGCTATGAGAAAGGGGTGCTTAACCAAGATAGCCTGTTGATTAATGTAACTGCTGCTTGCGGTCCCCTGGTGTACAGGGGCGGAATGTTCCCAGAGGACTATGATCAAAATGTCTTTGTGTGTATCCCAGAAGTGAATGCCATAAAAAGGAATGTTCTTAGCTTTAATAATGGGAGGGTAACCGCCAAGCAAGCGTGGGAAGGGAAAGAGTTTTTGGCCTCCACAGATGAGGGGTTTAGACCTGTTAATCTCGCCAATGGCCCGGATGGGAATATGTATGTGGTAGATATGCACCGTGGGGTAATTCAACATTACGCCTTCCTAAGCCCTTACCTTAAAAAGGTCTCGGCAGAGAAACAATTGGATACCATATTGGACTATGGAAGAATTTTGAGAGTTAAAAATGCAAATAAACCCGATGGTAAACCTGTAGACCTCAGTAATATAGAGGGGGAAGAGCTTGTGTCATTATTGACCCATGCCAACGGTTGGGTGCGGGACCGAGCCCAGCAATTGTTGATACACAGAAATAATAAGAAGCTTGTCCCGTCTTTACAGCACCTTTTAGGGAATGAAAATGAACCTTTGGGGCAAATACACGCGCTATACACCTTGGAAGGCTTGGAGGAACTTAATTTCGGGTTGCTACAACAGCTGGTGTTGAATTCCGGAGCAGAGGTAGCCGCACATGGTCTGGTGCTCATGGAGGGGTTTGCGAGCGGTAAAAACAAGCTGGAAGCTCATCGACTTTTCAAGGAGCTGCTTGGTCGTGAGGAAGCTGTCCTTGACACCTACCTTGCTTCTACACTGGGAGTTTGGGCCAAGGAAGACCAAGCTTTGTTCTTTCCATTACTTCATAGTTTAGCCCAAAAATATCAGGATAATAAGGTGGTGCAGGAGGCCATAGTTAGTGGATCTGAAGCGGTGTTAGATTCTTTGGATGCCTATGTGCTAAGGAAGGGAATGGAGGCGACCTCTGGTATAGGCTCCCTGTTGGCGGCCACCAAGGAGCGAAAAATTAAGGAGCGTCCAAACTATATCTATTCCGAGCAAATGCCTAAAACCGACTCTAGGACAAAAGGGGCGATGCTTTTTAGACAAATTTGTGCTGCTTGCCATGCTCCTAGTGGGGAAGGGATTACCGGATTGGCTCCGTCGCTGACTAGTTCCAAGTATATTTCCAAACATGTGGAGCAATTGGGGTTAATTATATTGCACGGTTTAAAAGGACCCTTGGAAATAAACGGGGAAATATATGATGAGAACCACCAAATGCCAGGTCTTATGAATAACAGCAATATTTCGGATCAGGATATAGCCGATATTATTTCCTATGTCACCAATGCCTTTTCCAATCATCCTAGGTCGCTTAATGCATCCAAGATTAAAACGCTGCGAGACCAAAAATCAAAAAGCGGGATGGAATATACCGAGGAGGAGCTAAACCAATTGATCGAAGAGGCGCGTTAAATGAGAATGTATTTTAAAACCTTGGCGGAAATTTTATAAATAGCATAACCGTAAACACCGGCATTAATACCTATATATTATGAAAAACTTTCTAGATGATGACTTTTTACTGCAGAGCGATTTTGCTAAGCGATTGTACCATGGGTATGCCAAGGATTTACCGATTATAGATTATCACAACCATTTATCTCCCAAGGAGATCGCGGAGAATTATCAATTCAATACAATTAGTGAGGCCTGGCTGGCTGGGGATCATTACAAATGGAGGGCTATGAGGACCCTGGGGATCCATGAAGACTATATTACTGGGAAAGCAAGTGATAAGGAAAAGTTTTTAAAATGGGCCGGTACCGTTCCGTTTACCGTCAGAAACCCATTGTACCATTGGACGCACTTGGAGTTACAGCGTTATTTCGGAATACATGTGCTTTTAGGACCGGATACGGCCGAGGAAATTTATGAAAATACCAATGCGCAATTGGCGCAAAAATCGCATTATGCCCAAGGGTTGCTACAGCAGCAGCAAGTAGAATCCCTGTGTACAACAGATGAGCCAATTGCTTCTTTGGAATATCATAGAAGTATTAAGAAGCAAGGGGTTTCACCAAAGGTCTTTCCCACGTTTAGGCCAGATAAGGCCTTTGCCTTAGAGGGAGGCGATGACTATGTTCTGTACTTGGAGCAATTGTCGGAAGTATCTGGGATTGCGATCAAGAATTATGAAGATTTATTGGAGGCCTTGGTTAACCGAATTCAGTTTTTCCACGACCAGGGCTGCAGGTTGGCAGACCATGGGTTGGAACAACTATATTTCTTTGAGGAAGGCACCTACAACATACAGGAATGCTTCTTAAAGGTAAAGAATGGAAGGCCTATCCCACAAGACCAGGTAAACTACTTTAAATCTCAAGTATTGCTGTTCTTGGGGAGAAAATACCATGCAATGGGATGGGCGCAACAGTTTCATCTGGGGGCTATTAGGGATAATAATAAAAGGCTGTTGTCCCAATTGGGCCCAGATACGGGATTCGATTCTATTGGCGACTTTTCACAGGCTAGGGCGTTAAGTGGTTTTCTAAATGCCTTGGATAGCACGGACCAATTGGCAAAAACCATCATTTATAACCTTAATCCGGCAGATAATGCGGTCATAGCTACTATGGTTGGGAATTTTAATGACGGTTCGGTAAAAGGGAAGGTGCAATTTGGTTCCGGTTGGTGGTTCTTAGATCAAAAACAAGGTATGGAAGAGCAGATGAATACCTTGTCTAATATGGGCCTTTTAAGTTGCTTTGTGGGTATGTTAACAGATTCTAGAAGTTTCCTTTCCTTTACTAGGCACGAGTATTTTAGAAGAATATTGTGCAACCTTTTGGCACAGGATGTGGTAAATGGGGAATTGCCTGCTGATGAAAAATGGTTGGGCAAGATTGTTTCGGATATCTCCTATTACAATGCCAAATCCTATTTCGATTTTAATAAATAGCTTGTTTTCCTAGCCTACGCTAGGGGGCGCTTTGAATGGTTATAAAAAAATGCGCACCAGAAATGGTGCGCATTTTCATTTGTTAAATACTGTTTATACGGTGCGAAACTAGGGTTTGCCTATAGGGCTGTCATCTGCTTTTAGATCCCCAACTACATATTGCAAGCCATCCAAGAAGAACTGTAGCAATGCCGGATTGTCCATGCTTTGAGCGTTATGGGAAGGTGAACTGTAAAACACCCTGCCATTTCCATGGCGTTTTATCCAAGATACATAAATGGTGTTGTTTTCTACTTTGTGGCGTACATCTTCCAGTTTATCTGCCTCTATATACAGAAGCGGCCTAAAATTATAGTCGAAATAGGCATTCTTAAAAAAGTAGGGTTCGTCTACATGGGTAAAACCCTTGCCGTTGAAAGCCTGTACCAAAGGGTGCTTGGGATCTACCTCCTTCAGGTGCATTTCTTGCTGCTTGGGATGGTAATCAAAACTACCTCCGGTCATTTTGCTAAAGGCTACGGAGTTATTCTGTACGGTAATTGCTCCGTGTAAGATCATTAGACCGCCACCCTTGGCCACAAAATCCAATAAGTTTTGTTCATAAATAGCTGCTCGTTGTTCTATGACCTTATCCGGAAGGCTGCTGTTCTTTTTAAGAAGATCCCAGAACAAGTCGCGCTTAGGTCCGGCCGGATTAGAATTGTTCAGAATGATAGCGTCGTATTGCTTTAGGTTTTTTTTATCGAAACTACTTATGTCATAAGCTATAGTTGCCTCAAATGCACCAGTTTTCCTTGCTAATATTTTTAGCATTTCATTGTTGTGCGGGGTGGTCCAATGGTAGAAACCGGTGTGTTGCGAAAATACAAGTACCTTTTTTGTACTGGCTTTAACACGTGGGGAAGAAGGAGCTATGCTTTCTATTTTGGCGAGCCATTCATCCGTTACCGGAAAGGACTCCAAGCTCTGGGCCCAAAAGGAGCCTGTTAAGAGAGCGCATAGACAAGTGATAATAGTTTTTTTCATGATTGTTATTTATTGTTTAAGGTAGATTCGCGAATAATTAGTTGGTGTCTAAGGGTAATGGTGTTGGCCGACTTAAAATTGATACTTCCTTTTAGTTGACTGATTACACTTTGGCCAGCCAAGACGCCCATCTCGTATCCAGGATAATCTATGGTGCTCAAGGTGGGGGTTACCAGCTCCGAAACGGGATCGTTATTAAACCCGATTATTTTTAGGTCCTCTGGAACTTTATAACCTCCCTGTACCAGCGCCTTAATTAAATGCGCTGCAAAGGTATCACTGGCTACAAAAAGCCCATCAATCTTTCTGTTGGTGCTTTTTAGATGCGCTACGATCATCCCTATGGAATCTCGACTCAAATCCGATTCCAAGTAATAGGAAGCGTCAACCGTAAAATTGTTTTTTAAATGGGCGTCTTTAAATCCCTTAAATCGGTCAGAATATACATTCCTTTGTGGATTGCCTCCTATGTATAACAGGTTCTTGCAGCCTTGTTGTATCAGATGTTCCGTAGCTTCCTCTCCAGCTAATCTATTGTCTATTATTAGAGTGGCGCAGTTGGGGATATGGTGCACACGATCTAAAAATAATAGCGGAATATTGTGCTGGATAAAAGGAGTGAAATGTTCAAAGCTAGAGGTGTCGTATGCCAAGGATACTAATAAGGCATCTACGCTACTGCTAAATAAGGTCGCAGCGTTAAGCTTTTCCTTCTCCATGGACTCTAAAGACTGACTGATAATTAAATTATATCCTGCTTCATTTACCGTTTTCTCTATCCCTGCAAGCATGGAAGACATGAAATAAGAGTCTAGCTTAGGGACAATGATCCCTATAGTGTTGGTTTGTTGCTTGCTGAGGTTAGCTGCAAACTTATTGGACTTATAGCCTAATTCGTTGGCTTTGGCAATTACCCTTTCCTTAGTCTTTTTGCTAATGGATGGATGGTCGTTAAGACTTCTACTTACTGTTCCTGGGGATACATTAAGCATTTTAGCCAAATCATAGATGGTAATCCTCTTATTCATGTGGTTTATTGAAAAGTTGCGCAATTGTTGCAGTAAAAGTAAGCAATATTTTTATACCTTAGGCATCATAAAAGCTACTATATGTTAAGGTTTCATAGGATAAACGCTATAATTTGCGATATTTTAGGATATAATAAAAGAGGTCGGTAAGGATTTTTTATGCAATCGGTTGCGTAAGAGGATGGAGCTTGTAATGGGGAGAGGATAATCAAGAATTTGTTCCTAGAATACAACAAGAGAAGGGGTCTAATGGAATTAGTAGCTTTATGGAAATGTTCTATAATTAACCCATTAAAATGAAACAAGTCATTATTGCTTGTGTATTGATGATCACCCTATCCTGTAAAGACAACAGCGTCTATAAGTTTGCCGTACTCAATAATGAAGGCGTTTTACATACCTCCCCGTTCGCTTTGGATTTGGAGAAATTGGGGAACAATTCTCTGCACGATCCAGAAAACTTGATACTGCTAAATGAGGGCCGTATAATCCCCTTCCAATTAGACAAGAATAGGAGTAAACTGTGGTTTGTTCACACTGCCGAAAATGGGGAGCAGTATACGCTTAAACAGGTAGTGGATGAAAACGAACTAGATGCAGGAGTAAGGGTCATTAAGAGTAAAGGAGATCTTAATTTAACAAAAGGGACTTTACCTTTATTAACCTATAGGTTTGGAATGACTTATCCCCCAGAGGGAGTAGATTCGGTCTTTGGGAAATCTGGATATATTCATCCCTTACTTTCCCCCTCTGGGGACACGCTTAGTCGTATTCAACCTCCAGACCACTATCATCATTATGGTATCTGGGGTCCGTGGACCCGAACCCGGATTAAAGGGGAGCAGGTAGATTTTTGGAATTTGGGAGAGAAGCAAGGGACGGTGCTTTTTAAAGAGTTTAATGAACTGTACCAAGGCGCTATCTACGCGGGGTTTTCAGCACAACAACAGCACATCAACTTAACGGCAACCGAGCCAGAAAAACAAATAGCCCTAAACGAAAATCTAGCGGTAAGGGTTTGGGATTTGGGTAGACCAGATCACTATATGGTAGATTATACCACAACTTTTAATACCCCACTAGGGTCTGGAATTCTTTTTGAAGCCTATCGCTATGGGGGTGGACTCGGAATGCTTTTTTCAGAACGTTGGCATAAGGACAATGTTACGGTACTCACCTCGGAGGGGAAGGACCGACTCACGGCAGATGGGACCAATGCCCGTTGGTGTATGGTGACAGGTGCATCTGCCAATGGTAAAGGTACCAATGGTATTTTGTTTATGAGTTATCCAAAAAATAGGGCCCATCCAGAACCTATGCGGGTTTGGCCCATAGATGGGAACGGTGGTCGTGGGGATATGTTTTTTGAGTTTTGCCCTATCAGACATGAAGAGTGGACCATAGAACCAAATAAAGAGTATACATTAAATTATAGAATGCTAGTGTTTGAGGGTGAATTGACCAAAGGGGAAGCGGAAGCTTATTGGCAGTCATTTGCAAATCCGCCACAAGTAGAAGAAATAACAAACTAAATTATAATTACCAATGCAAAGAAGAAGTTTTATTAAGAAATCGTCCTTGGGTACAGCGGCGGCAGTGGCATTTCCCACTATAGTTCCCGCAAGTGTATTCGGGAAAAATGCTCCTAGTAACAAGATAAATATTGGGCAGATTGGTTGTGGAAGAATTGCGCGCGACCATGATATCCGCGATACCATCCGTTACGAGCAGACGCGTTTTGTAGGCGTCTGTGATGTGGATGCCAATAGGGCTGCCGATGCCAAAATATTGGTAGATAATTTCTATAAGCAGAAAACGGGACAGGATAATTATATGGATACCAAGGTTTACGACGACTATAGGGAGATGCTCCTCAATAAAGATATAGACGCCGTAGTGATAAGTACGCCCGATCATTGGCATGCCCAACCCGCTATGGAAGCTGCCTTGGCAGGAAAGGATATTTACCTACAAAAACCCACCTCCTTAACGGTTAGGGAGGGGCAGCAGCTTCGAGAAGTAATTCAGAAAACTGGAGCCATTCTACAGGTTGGAACCCAACAACGGGCAATGCCCCAATTTAGAATTGCTGCAGAGTTGGTGCGTAATGGGAGGATAGGAAAGTTGCATACCGTTAAGATTGGACTGCCGGGGGATCCAGCCGGACCAGAGGCACCCCCAATGCCTATACCTTCAAATCTTAATTTTGAGGCATGGCAAGGTTCAACACCAGAAGTGCCCTATACCGAAATTGGCGTGCATCCGCAACAAGGATATGGCAGACCTGGTTGGCTCCGAATTAGGAGCTATGGGGCAGGGATGATCACCGGATGGGGACAGCATCATTACGATTCGGCAGCTTGGGGAATGAATACGGAATTAACTGGGCCAATCTCTGTGGAGGCCTTGGCCGAATTCCCGAAATCTGGTCTTTGGAACGTGCATGGCGATTTTTTTGTGAAACATCAGTATGAAAATAATATTACGGTCTATACCAGTGGAGGGTATCCCAATGGGATAAAATACATTGGTGAGGATGGATGGATATTTGTGTCCAGAGGGGCTTACCAGGCCTCTGCCTCCGACCCTGTGGATAAAGAAAAAAGCAACAAGGCATTAAATGCCTCAGATCCCAAGATTTTGGAATCTGTAATAGGTGAGAATGAAACACATTTATATAAAATAGAAGATCAACACGGAAATTGGTTAGACTGTATTAAATCTAGGGAAACTCCCATCTCTCCTGTAGAAAAAGGACATAAGGCCTGCGTTACCTGCTTAATTAGTGACATTGCCATGCAATTTGATAGAAAGCTAGAGTGGGACAACGAAAAAGAAATGTTTATAAATGACGATGAAGCCAATGCCTTATTACAGAGGGAGCAAAGAGCACCCTACGGAACCAACTATGTAAAGGTGTAATAACCTAAATCCAATTTATCGCAAATTGTACCTCCCTATTGCTACATTCTACCAAACAATGGAGGGGGTAATTGCGTTTATACTTTAAGCTATGAAATACTGTACTATTAGCTTTTTCCTAATTCTTTGTCTAAGCTGCGGGGAAAGCAAAAAAGAAAAACAATTAACCGAGGAACCCGATACGGAAAAGGTGAGGTTGATGACCTTGGACCCTGGGCATTTCCATGCCGCACTGGTGCAAAAAACCATGTATCCAGAGGTAGACTCCACCATGTATGTCTATGCCCCAGAAGGGCCAGAGGTAAAAGATTTTTTAAGTAAGATAGAAGCTTATAATTCTAGAGCAGATTCCCCTAGGGATTGGCAGGTAGAAACTTTTTTGGGAGACGGTTATTTGAAAAAAATGATAGCCGAGAAACCGGGGAATGTTATGATCGTCGCTGGGAAGAACTCCAAAAAGATCGACTATATTCTTGCCGCAGTGAAAGCCGGAATTAATGTTTATGCAGATAAGCCATTGGTGATAAATCCAGAAGGATATCAAAAACTGGAGGAGGCGTTTAAGGTGGCCAAGGAAAATGGGGTGTTGATCTATGATATCATGACCGAACGTTTTGAGGTGACTACGGATGTACAGCGACTTTTATCTGCTTCTCCCAAGGTATTTGGGAAGGTGATAGACGGAAGCCAGGAAACTCCTGCTATCAGTAAGGAAAGTGTACACCATTTTTATAAATACGTTTCCGGGGAGCCCCTAGTACGTCCGGCATGGTTCTTTGATATCAACGAAGAAGGGGAGGGGATGGTAGATGTAACCACGCATTTGGTAGATCTGGTGCAATGGGAGCTATTCCCCGAGCAAATCATCAACCAGTCCGATATAGAGATGGTAAGCGCCAAGCGCTGGTCTACAGATCTTACTTTGGAGGAGTTTAGTAAAGTGACTGGTTTGGATACTTTTCCAGACTACCTTAAAAAAGATTTGGTGGGCGACAAGCTAAAGGTGTATTGCAATGGGGAAATGATTTATAAGATTAAAGGTAAATACGCCAAGGTTTCGGTGATTTGGAATTACCAAGCTCCCGAAGGTACTGGTGATACCCACTACAGTATAATGAGAGGAACTAAAAGTAATCTCATTATAAAACAGGGAGCAGAAGAAGATTATAAGCCAACCCTGTATGTAAGTCTCAAAGAAAATGGGAATCTAGAAGCTGATATTAATGCGGCATTGCAGGGAGATATTGCTAAAATATATCCAGGAATTACTGCAGAAAAAGTAAATAACCTACTATACAAGATTCATATCCCAGCGAAATATAAAATTGGACACGAAGCACATTTCGCACAAGTAACCCAAAATTATTTACGATATTTAAAGCAGGGGCAATTACCTAATTGGGAGGAGCCAAACATGCTAACCAAATATTACACTACTATAGAAGGGTATAAAATGGCGAAGAAGGAATAGGATGCTTCCCTACCCTAATCACGAGGATAAAAGTTATAAATAATAACCATTAGTAATTATAGATGCATATAGCATCCTAAAACAAAGATTGATGAGTGAATTGTTTTCGATAAAAGATAAAATTTATGCCCTGTCTGGAGGTACTGGTACTTTAGGGGGATCCATTGCTACCTATTTAGTAGAACAAGGGGCAAAAGTAATTTTGTTGGGCCGTTCCCAGGATAAATTGGAAGCGAAATGCAAGGAGTTGAATAGCAGGGATTCCGATAGCGCCCATTTTTATGTGGTGGATGTAATGAGTGAAGAGGCATTGACCGAAGTACGGGAGAATATAGTAGCCAAATTTGGGAAGCTGCATGGGTTAATCAATCTCGCAGGTGGTAATATCCCAGGAGCTACCTTAAAACCCGAACAGACCATTTATGATATAGAAATTGGGGACACTCAAAAAGTGGTAGACATTAACCTAATGGGAACGGTGATGCCTACTATTGTTCTCAGTAAAATAATGGCCAACCAAGGGTATGGATCTATTATAAATATATCGTCTATGGCAGCTAAACAGACCATCTCTAGAGTGCTGGGCTATTCCTTGGCCAAGGCGGGGGTAGATATCTTTACCAAATGGATGGCAAACGAATTGGCATCCAAATTCAGTGATAAAATCAGGGTAAATGCAATTGCCCCTGGATTTTTTATTGGCAATCAAAATAAACGCCTACTAACAAACGAGGACGGATCTTTTACGGAAAGAGGGAAAAAAATAATAGGCAATACCCCCATGGCCCGTTTTGGGGATGCTTCAGAACTTAATGGAATGGTCCATTACCTCTTAAGTGATGCTTCTTCCTTTGTTACCGGTGCTGTATATGATGTGGATGGCGGTTTTAGCTCTTTCTCCGGCGTGTAATCCATGGAGTATTTAAAAAGAACATTACGGTGGTTCGGCCCTAATTTTGGCGTGTCTTTGCAAGATATCCGAGAACTTGGGGCAGTAGGAGTGGTGACGGCCTGTCATGAGGTTCCTATAGGGGAGGGGTGGTCCATGCAAGCAATTAGAGCCATAAAAGATGAAATTGCATCCCATGGACTGGAGTGGTCTGTGGTAGAAAGTGTAAATGTCCATAAGGCTATAAAATATGGATTGCCAGAACGTGATAGGTATATCCAGAATTATATAGAAACTCTTAAAAATTTAGCCGCTCACGACATAAAAATTGTCTGCTATAATTTTATGCAGCTTATAGATTGGACACGTACCGATTTAAGTTATAAACTCCCCAATGGAGCTATTAGTTTGTGCTACAATCCAACGGCCATCGCAGCTTTCGACCTTTTTGTTTTAAAAAGGGAAAAAGCAAAAGAAGCGTATACTAAGGAAGAGTGTAAGGCAGCGGAAGCCTACTTTCACGCTTTAGATCCCCAACAATCTGCAAGGCTTTTAGATGCTATTTTGGCAGGAATGCCGGGATCTAACGGAACCATACCCATATCTCAATTTAAAAAGACCCTAGGTGAGATAAGTGGAATAACAAAAGATGAATTACGGCAAAATCTGGTCTATTTTCTAAAAGCTATACTACCTGAAGCCGAAAAATTGGGGATTAAAATGGCTCTTCATCCAGATGATCCTCCCTTCCCGGTGTTTGGTATACCTAGGATAGCCGCTACCTATGAGGATTTGAGGTTTGTTTTAGACTGTGTTCCCTCTCCCAATAATGGAATCACCTTTTGTACAGGCTCTTTGGGGGCTATTGCCTCCAATAATCTTTTGAAGATGATAGAGGATTTTGGGCCCAATATTCATTTTTTGCATTTAAGGAATGTTTACCGTGAAGCCGATGGCAGTTTTTACGAAGCTGCCCATCTGGATGGGGCTATCCCTATGGGGAAAATAATGAAGGCACTTATTAGAGAGCAACAAAGAAGACATATAAGTGGAAAGGGCGAGGTGGCTATTCCGGTGAGGCCAGATCACGGCCATGTATTACTGGAAGATAAAAAAAGGAGGAAAGAGTTTTATCCTGGATACTCCCTTATAGGAAGGGGGATCGGGATGGCGCAACTCTATGGTTTGGAGAAAGGGTTGCGTGAGCTGTTATTACCAGATGGTGAGCCTTCATAGCGCCTCTAAAAGAAGGTGCATAAAGCGGTGCAGCTATTCTGTTAACATTAGGAAAGGGGGCTAGCAGTTCTTTTAAAGGGTGTTTTTTTGAGATTTTGATATTAAAACGCTAAGGTTGTTATCTTTAGCAGACAGATTTGTAATAAAAAGATATGTGGGTAACTAATTATTTAAGACGGAAATTATTGGGAATAATGGGGGCAATGGCCTACCTATTTATAACTTCCTGCTCGGAAAGTGCCTCCCATAAAACATTGTTTTTTGCACATTCATTGCCCATTTCCCATCCGGTGCATAAGGGGATAGTAGCAATGCAAGAGACACTTATGGAGAAATCAGGTGGTAAGCTGCAGATTAAAATTTTTCCAGATGGCCAATTGGGGTCAGAACGGGAGATGTTAGAATTGTTGCAGATAGGAAGTCTTGCCATGACCAAGGTGAGCGCTGCTTCCATGTCCAGTTTTGCACCAGAATACAAGGTGTTGGGAATCCCCTACCTGTTTCGAGATACCGAGCATATGTTTAAGGTATTGGAGGGGGAAGTGGGTAAGAAAATCTTGGAAAGCGGTAGCGATCACCTGCTTCGAGGACTCTGTTTTTACGATGCTGGGGCTAGAAGCTTTTACACCTTGGACGGATTTATAAAAACCCCGGACGACTTAAAAGGGAAGAAAATTAGGGTAATGAACGATCAAATGGCCGTTAATATGGTGAATGATCTTGGTGGATCTGCTACCCCCATGGCCTATGGAGAGCTTTATACAGCCCTGCAGCAGCGAGTGGTAGATGGGGCCGAGAACAATGTCCCCTCCTTTGTAACCTCTAACCACTATGAAATTTGTAAATACTACACCATAGACGAACATACCATGGTGCCAGACGTGGTAGTGGTAGGGACCAAATTTTGGGAGACGCTGAATGATGTAGAAAAGGAATGGTTGCAGGAAGCTGCAAATGAGAGTGTTGCTAAACAAAAGGTGTACTGGCAAGAGACCGTCCAAGAAAACATGAAGGTCCTTAAGGAGGCCAAGGTACAAATTTACAATCCGGATAAAAGCCCCTTTATAGCCAAAACCAAACCCATCATGGAAGAGTTGATGAAAGACCCAAACATGAAAAAAATAATCGACCAAATTAAAGACCATTAATGCAGACCATTTATTCTACCTTAAACAAGATCATTGAAGGAATGTTAGTACTTATATTTAGCCTATTGGTGCTAGATGTGGTTTGGCAGGTTGCTTCAAGATATATCATTGGACAATCTAGTTCCTTTACCGAAGAATTTGCCCGTTTTTCCCTTATCTGGTTAACCGTATTGGGGGCCGCCTATATCAACGGACAACCAGAAGGACACCTGTCCATGGACTTCTTACTGGGGAAACTTCCCCCTAAAAGACAGTATAAAAGACATCGGGTTATCCAACTAATTATGGCTGTTTTTGCACTGCTAGTGATGGTGATCGGCGGTGGAAATTTGGTGTATATCACCCTTAAACTAGGGCAGGTTTCACCGGCCTTGTTGCTTCCCTTAGGGTATGTATATGCCATTGTGCCCCTTTGCGGACTCGTAATAATATTCTTTTCCATTTATCATATCAAAATCACTTTTAATCCCAGTCACCATGAGCATTGAAACCATTAGTATTCTTGTATTGTTCGTAAGTTTTCTAGGGTTGTTGGCTTATGGGGTGCCAGTGGCCTACTCCATAGGGATAGCTACAACCATTACCCTCTTGATAAAAATTGCCTATCTGCCAGCTACCACAACGGTAAGTCAAAGAATGACTATCGGGATTGATAACTTTGCGCTTTTAGCGATACCATTTTTTATATTGGCCGGGGAAATAATGAATAGGGGAGGAATTGCCAATAGATTGATTGAATTTGCCAAATCGCTTATTGGAAGTTTGCCGGGAGGTTTGGCCTATGTAAATATTATTTCGGCCATGTTATTTGGGGCTATATCGGGGTCGGCTATTGCAGCAGCCTCCGCTATAGGAAGTACACTAACAGATAAAATGGCAAAAGACGGTTACCCAAGGGAGTTCAGTGCAGCGGTAAATATTAGTTCTTCCACCACAGGACTATTAATTCCCCCTAGTAACGTATTAATTATTTTCGCTTTGGCCAGTGGGGGTACGGCATCCGTGGCGGCCCTCTTTATTGCAGGCTATATTCCGGGAATATTGGTAGGGTTGGTTATTATGGCCGTAGTATACGTATATGCCTTAAGGAAAGGATTGCCAAAGGGGAAACGGGTAAGTTTTAAAAAATTGTTCCGCGATTTTAAGAATGCTATTCTAAGTCTAACCTTATTGGTAATTGTAGTGGGTGGTATTGTAGCCGGAATCTTTACGGCCACAGAAGCGGCTGCCATCGCGGTGGTGTACGCTATTTTACTCGGATTTATAAACCGAGAGCTGAAATTCTCCGATTTTAAACCTATCCTCCTTCGCAGTGCCAAAACAACGGCTATTGTAATGTTCCTCATTGCAGCTTCCATGGCCATGTCCTGGTTGTTTTCCTTCGAATCTATTCCTCAGTTATTCACGGGATTCTTGTTAGAGTCGGTAAAAAACCCCCTTATGGTCTTGTTGTTTATCAATTTAACCCTATTGGTGGTGGGTACCTTTATGGATATGACCCCGGCGGTACTTATTTTCACCCCTATTTTCTTGCCAGTGGTAATGGCCTTGGGAATGCACCCCGTGCAATTTGGAATGGTAATTGTTCTTAATCTATGCATTGGAGTTTGTACACCCCCGGTGGGGACACTGTTGTTTGTTGGTAGTGGAGTGGCTAAGGTTCCAGTTACTAAGGTGATAAAGCCATTATTGCCACTATTGGGGGCCATGATTTTCGTTTTGTTGCTCTTAACCTATTTCCCTGAGCTATCCCTATGGTTGCCACGTGCCTTTGGTTTAATAGAATAATAGGGGCCTTTCACAGTAGTGGTACGTGAATTATTGATCGGGTTTCAACTAGGTAGATAAGAATTACTCGTGTTTAGGTTGTCAAAGATGAAATGAAGCCCATTTTTAGATTTTTATTCCAAATGTGTTTCTAGGTCTATGCAACGTTCTTACCATTAGAGTAGGAATAATTTTATTGTTTAGTTGGATAGTCAACTTGTCGGGTACGTGCCAAAAAGTGGAAAATTGATAGTTTGTCGGGCTATTTATCCCTTTTTGTCAGTCGAAATCAAACGCTTTTAGGGTATTTCACTAATTTTCTTGTAATTGTAGGATTTATTCAGCCCCCTTATAGTGGGAGCTGGGCCATGCATATAGACACTGACTATGAGAATGTAATCTCTACAGATAAACTCTATAGTGAAAATTGGGGTTTCGCACTGTTTTTGAGTCTTTAGAGCTGTAAATTAAGTATTAACTAAAAATTTTACATGAGAGTATTAGTAATTGGAGCGGGTAACATGGGACTAACCTATGCGGAGTCTATGTCAAAGTCAAAACTGTTAAAAAAGAAAAATTTAATGATTTTCGACAATTCCCCGGAAAAAACCACCTCCTTAAAAAAGATTTCACATTTTGAGGTTTACGACGATTTGGATAGCTGTCTTCCTAAGGCAGATTTAATCTTTATTGCGGTAAAGCCTTACCATTGCGAAGATCTTTTTAAGAAATTAAAAAACGGAATTAGTGAAGATCAAATTATAATATCCATTATGGCGGGTGTTACAATAAACACCATGCAGGAAGCTTTGGGAATCGATAAAATAGTAAGAGCTATGCCAAATTTACCGGCACAGATCGGAAAGGGGGTAACCTCCTATACAGCTTCCAAACAGGTTTCCAGAATAGAACTCTTAACCATTGAAAGCTTGTTAGACACTACAGGTAGATCTATTTTTGTAAGCTCAGAAAAGTTTATTGATGCCTCTACCGGTATTTCCGGAAGCGGACCGGCCTATGTTTTTTACTTTATGCAAAGTATGATGGAGGCAGCCTTAAAAATGGGCTTTTCCCCAAATGACAGTAAGGTGTTGGTGAGCAAAACTTTTGAAGGTGCCGTAGATCTCTTTAACCAGTCGGACCTTTCTCCCAATTCGTGGATGGAAAGGGTAGCCTCTAAAGGGGGTACTACAAGGGCTGCATTAGACAGCATGGAAGACAATAATGTGAAGGAACTTATTAAAGAAGCAGCTTATTCTGCATTTAATAGGGCTGTAGAACTAGGTAAAGAGCAATAGGATATGTATAAAGAAAGAGTAGTTATAAAAGTAGGTACCAATGTTATTACCAATAAGGACAATAGGATTGTAAAGCCTGTTCTAGATCATTTGGTGCAACAAATCGCAGAACTGTACGAACGCAATATTATGACCGTATTGGTGTCTTCCGGCTCCGTTATAGCGGGGATGGAAGTAATGGGGGAGAGCCATATAGATGATAAGGTGACCCGGCGTCAGGTATTCTCCGCTATTGGTCAACCCAGAATGATGCGCCATTACTACAATCTTTTCCAGGATTATGGAATGAAATGTGCCCAAGTTTTGGCCACAAAACGAGATTTTAATCCTGGGAACCATCGGGATAATATGGTAAATTGCTATGAAGGATTAATGTCCGAGGGTGTAATACCCATCGCTAATGAGGATGATGCAGTTTCGCTTACGAAATCTATGTTCTCCGATAACGATGAACTGGCCAGTCTGGTTGCCGAACTCATTAATGCAGATAAGTTGATTATCCTTACCGATACCAACGGACTCTACACTGGGCACCCGGATGAAAAGGGAACCGAGGTGATTAAAAACGTTAGCGTAGATCAAAACGTGGAAAAATACGTGCAGACCATAGAAAAAGGTGAAGCGGAAGGAAGAGGAGGCATGGGTTCCAAATTGAATATCGCCAAACAGACTGCTTCCAAAAATATTCCGACCTTTATAGCCAATGGAAAGCATAAAAGAGTGATCTTGGATATTGTAGAAGGAAAAAGTGTGGGAACCAAGTTTACCGCATAAGTACGGTTAGAAATTATTTTAAATAGTAAAGAAGAAGATGAAATTATTAAATACAGATATAAAAAATAAAGTATTACAGTCCATGATGCAGCTCCTGGATCGTAATAGAAATAAAATTATTGAAGCTAATAAAAAAGACCTGAATCTTTTTGATGCATCCGATAGGGCAATGTACGACCGACTGATCGTAGATGAAAAAAAAGTGGATGGTATGATCGGTGCCATAGAGGAAATCCTGAGTCAGGACGATCCTGTGGGGAAAATAAAATCGGAGCGAAATCTGGAAAATGGACTTAAGATCCAAAATAAAACAGCACCCTTCGGTACCATTTTAATCATATATGAATCCAGGCCAGATGTAACTATAGAAGCTGCCGTATTGGCATTTAAAGCCAATAATAAAATATTGTTGAAAGGTGGAAAGGAAGCTATAAATAGTAATTTGGCATTGGAAGCTTGTTGGCATGAGGCCCTAGAAGAAAATGGTTTATCTAAGGACTGGATTAAATTGCTTCATATGAATAGGCAGGAAACCCAAGAGTTCCTTAGGAACCCTTCCGAAAAATTGGATTTGATTGTTCCCCGTGGAGGTGAGCGTTTAATCGATTTTGTTAAGGAGCACGCAAAATGTGCGGTCCTAGTAAGTGGTAGAGGGAACAACTTTCTATATGTAGACGAATCGGCAGATTGGGCACAAAGCTTACAAGTAATCCTAAACGCAAAAACCGATAAGATTTCGGCCTGTAATGCTTTAGATAAAATTCTGATCAATGCTAGCATCCAAGACTATCCTAATAAATTAAAGGAGCTAAATGAGGTGCTTACTTCGCAGGGAGTTGATGTTTTGGTAGATCAATCTGCAGCAGAAATCCTAAAGGATAATAAACTGGTTAATGAGGAATCCGTCTGGTACGAGGAGTTTTTAGCGATGAAGTGCGTGGTTGCTCCAGTAGAAGGGCTGGAGGATGCCATAGATCGCATCAATAAATACTCCGGTGGCCATTCGGCAACCATTATGACCGAAGATAAGGAGGTAGCTGGCGCGTTTATGGATCAAGTAGATAGCGCCGCAGTATATCATAACGCCTCCACTAGGTTTACCGATGGGGGACAAATGGGTGTAGGTGCAGAATTGGCAATTAGTACCGATAAATTACACCATAGGGGGCCGTTGGGCTTAGAGCAATTGGTGACCAATAAGTACTATGTTTATGGCGATGGACAGATAAGAGAGTAATTACTGGGTAGTTCTCATTGCCTCTAGATAATAACGGCAGTTTTACAAACGGATAAGTGTTTGTAGACTGCCGTTTTTATTTTGTTGCTATACCAAACAAAATGGAAAGGTGGTGTTTGCGCACTCGCATTATGAACCGTTTAAATTGCCTTGAACCCTTTTAGAATTTGGTATATAAATTTAGAAACGTTGCGGATTTAAAAATTGGGGAGGATTTAAGATTGGTTGTTTTACGTCTGCCTTAATATATAGTACCTTCGTTCAACATTTCTCGAGATTATTATATTTTAATTGGATTAGGTTAATGAAGAAGATTTTTGTTTTTACAATTACAGGACTATTAGTCGGCTTTGCTGCTATTGGGCAAGAGTTTAACCAGGGCACACAACTCCTTAACGTAGGGTTTGGACTTGGAGGACATTATAACACCTTAGGGTCCCCAAACCAAAAGGCCTCCATCAATGCTAGTTACGAATATGGAATGTGGGAGCTTCCAGGTCCCGGTGTGGTGAGCGTTGGAGGTTATTTAGGACATAAGTCCTATAAATACGATAACGGTGATAAATGGAATTATACGCTATTGGGCGCTAGGGGTGCCTATCATTATGGCGGCTTGGAAATAGATAATCTAGACCTCTACGGCGGCGCCATGCTTTCCTATAATATTTTGTCTTATGACAATACTTTTGTAGCCGCGGGTACCTATGACAATGAATGGGCCCTAAGTGCATTTGTTGGTGGTAGGTGGTACCTTACGGATAATTTTGGAGCCTATGCCGAGTTGGGATTGGGGGTGGCCAATTTTAGTTTAGGAGCTACCTTAAGGTTATAAAAGCAGTGTGGGTGTAATAAACCTTTAGATAGGCACAAGGGGTTTGCCATATATTCTCTAATTACGCCCTATCTTTGTAGGGTGGTGAGACATGGGTTTAATACTGACTAGGAACCGTAATTATTGCTTTTTAACCCTCATGGACAACCCCATATTTTAAATTAGGAGCGTACAATGGAAAGGAATGAACTATACCCTATTTTTTTAAAAGTATCCCAGCTTAATATCCTCATTGTTGGAGGTGGAAATGTAGGCTTGGAGAAATTGAGCTTTATGTTAAAATCCAGTCCCCAAGCAAAGGTAGAAATGCTTGCGCCTCATTTTTTGGACGAAACCTTGGCCCTTGCTAGTAAACATAGTGTGAAAATAACCAAAGACTCTTATAATAGTAGGTACTTAGAGGGACGCCAATTAGTTATTGCCGCAACCAATAATACCGAGGTAAATCAGCAGGTATATCACGATTGTAGGGAGCGTCACACGCTAGTAAACGTGGCCGATAATCCGCCATATTGTGATTTCTATATGGGAAGTATCGTTACCAAGGGCAACGTTAAAGTAGCCATCTCTACCAATGGAAAATCTCCTACCACCGCCAAACGCCTACGCCAGTTTTTTGAAGAGGTAATTCCGGATAATATAGATGATTTGGTAAAAAATCTCAACGAATTCCGTAAAACCATCAAAGGTGATTTTGAGGAAAAAGTAGAAACACTGAACGAATTCACCAAAGGACTTATCAATAAGAAGGAATAAACAAAGGATTTCATTACTCCAATTTGCGATACCGTTTTCGAAAAACAATTTCCTCCTGAGGGTGGACTGTAATCTACTAGTGATGAGTTTGTTGCGCTTTATCTTGTAAAGGCAATTCCAGTAGCATCCCTCCCAGCGTTTTACTCCCTTTTCCGCAAAACCAATTCATTCTGATTGTTTTTAATATATTTGAGAGAGGCTCAAAGGGCCGTTTCAAATAGGGAGGTATGTCCCTCAAACAAACTGATATATGTATTATTTGGGATTGGATATAGGAAGTTCTTCCATTAAAGTTGCTTTAGTTGGAATTGCCAATGGCAGATTGGTAGGCGTGGTACAGGAGCCAGCATCTGAAATGGAAATGATTGCCCTAAAAAATGGATGGGCAGAACAGGACCCAAGGGATTGGTGGCGGTATGTCTGTAAGGGAATAAAGAATATCAAAGAGAAATATAAGGTTTCCCAAAATCAAATTAAGGGGATAGGGATTGCCTATCAAATGCATGGCTTAGTCTTATTGGATAAAGAGGGGAATCCGGTTCGCAACGCCATTATTTGGTGTGATAGCCGGGCAGTGGAAATCGGTAGAAACGCCTATGCCTCCATAGGAGAGGAGAAGTGTAAGAAACACCTACTTAACTCTCCAGCAAATTTTACCGCCTCAAAACTAAAATGGGTAAAGGAGAACGAAGCAGAAACATACCAAAAGGCCCATAAACTTATGTTGCCAGGAGACTATATTGCTTATTGCTTCTCTAGCGTGATGAATACTACTATCTCGGGTCTTTCCGAGGGAATTCTATGGGATTTTAAGGAAGATTCGGTGGCTCATTTAGTACTGGATCACTACGGAATTTCTAACTCCCTAATCCCAGACATCGTAGATACCTTTGGGCTTCAATCTAAAGTAGATGCGCAGGGCGCCAAGGAAAGCGGATTGGCACAGGGTACACCAATCTTATATAGGGCAGGGGACCAGCCTAACAATGCCCTGTCATTAAACGTATTTAAGCCTGGGGAAGTGGCAGCAACTGGTGGAACCTCAGGAGTGGTATATGCTGTTACCGATACGCTTTCGGGAAAGGAAAGTACACGGGTGAATAATTTTGCGCATGTTAATTATACCAAGAAAAACCCACATATTGGTAAACTGTTGAATATTAATGGCGCAGGTATTCAGTATCGGTGGTTGTTAAAAAATTTGGAGGTCGACTCCTATGACGAGATGAATGCCTTGGCTAAAGAAATTCCCGTAGGCTCTGATGGCGTTTGTTTAATTCCTTTTGGAAATGGGGCAGAAAGAATGCTGAATAATAGGGATATAGGTGCTCGTTTATTAAATGTAAACCTAAACAATCACCACAAAGGACATTTATGTAGAGCTGCTTTGGAGGGGATTGCATTTTCCTTTGCGTACGGGATGGAAATATTAAAACAGGATGGAATTGATATTGAAAGCATGCGCGCCGGAAACGATAACCTATTTAGATCGGAAATATTCTCCAATACCCTCGCCTGCTTGGTTAATCAGGAAATCGAGATTTATGATACCACAGGGGCTATAGGCGCGGCGCGTGCTGCAGGTATATATGAAGGCGGATTTGAGAAGTTTAGTACCTATATCACCCATAATGACCACCTTCATACTTTTAAACCATGTGAGGATAACGGTAAATACCTCAAGGCCTATGAGGCTTGGAAAAAGGAACTAGAATTAATTATGAACAGCAATAAATAAGAAAATGGCACTACTAGGAAACAAGGAATATTTTAAGGGTATTGGAGAGATTAAATTTGAAGGCAGGGAGTCAGACAATCCCTTGGCTTTTAAATATTATAACCCAGAACAAGTGGTTGCTGGGAAAACCATGCGAGAACACTTTAAGTTTGCCATTGCTTATTGGCACACCTTCTGCGGACAAGGGAGCGACCCATTTGGACCGGGTACACAACGTTTTGAGTGGGATCAGGCTTCAGACCCCATACAGGCTGCTAAGGACAAAGCCGATGCCGCATTTGAGTTTATTAGCAAAATGGGGTTCGATTATTTCTGTTTTCACGATTTTGACCTGATTCAAGAAGGAAACACCTTTGCAGAGTCAGAAAAACGATTAAATATTATTACCGAATATATAAAGGAAAAGAAAGCCGCTTCGGGTATTAAGTTATTGTGGGGAACGGCCAATTGCTTTTCTCATCCTAGGTATATGAACGGGGCTGCCACCAATCCAGACTTTAGAGTGGTGGCTAGGGCAGGCGGACAGATAAAATTAGCCTTGGATGCCACCATCGCCCTAGATGGGGAAAATTACGTTTTTTGGGGAGGAAGGGAAGGATATATGTCCCTGTTAAATACGGATATGGGGAGGGAATTGGATCATATGGCCCAGTTTTTAACGATGGCTAGGGATTATGCCCGTTCCCAAGGATTTAAAGGCAGCTTTTTTATTGAGCCCAAACCCATGGAACCCACCAAACACCAATACGATTTTGATGCGGCAACTGCCATCGGATTTTTAAGGGAGTATGGTCTAGAGAAAGATTTTAAAATTAATGTGGAAGTAAATCACGCTACCCTAGCCCAACATACCTTTCAGCACGAGTTGGCAGTTGCTGCCAAAGCGGGCATGTTGGGAAGTATAGATGCCAATAGGGGGGATTATCAAAATGGATGGGACACGGATCAATTTCCCAATAATATCCAAGAAACCACCGAGGCCATGTTGGTATTCCTAAAAGCTGGAGGACTACAGGGTGGAGGTGTAAATTTTGATGCTAAGATTAGAAGAAATTCCACGGATCTGGATGATGTTTTTCACGCTCACATAGGAGGAGCAGACACCTTTGCACGGGCCTTATTAACAGCCGATAAAATTTTGTCCTCCTCCGCTTATGAAAAAATGCGCCAAGAACGATATAGCTCCTTTGACGCAGGAAAAGGAAGGGAATTTGAAAATGGAAAACTCACCCTAGCGGATTTGTATGAATTGGCAAAGGAGAACGGCGAATTGCCCTTGATCAGTGGAAAACAAGAGCTGTATGAAAATATCATCAATCAGTATATTTAGGGTTTTGGTCTAGGGTACAAGAGATGTTCTAGGGTTTATTGAAAATTAAACCAGTTCTTGCTTCATCTCCCCGTCTATTGCATTGAATACACCTCTTTAGAATAGAGTGGAAAAATAACTAGGAAGAAATGGGATCTAAATACGTAAAGGTTTGACAATCGAACGGGAGTTAAGAAATTGGGTAATATAGTTTAAAGCTCCTCCCTTTGGTTAAAGGGAGGTGGCTTCGTGATAGCGAAGACGGAGGGATTGGTGGTGCAGACTGTTACGGATGATCCAATATTTTTTTAAGTTCAAACATTGGCGAGTCTAATCTCCCCGTCCAACGCGTTGGACACCCCTCTTTTAAAAAGAGGGGAGCTTTTAAAGTGATTAACCATGAAGAAGATTGTTATCCATAATAGAAAAGAGTTAATAAAATCTAGAAAGGATTTAAGAATGAACTTAACGCCTGCGGAAGCATTTTTATGGAAGTATCTAAGGGCAAAAAAACTTGATGGAAAGAATTTTGTAAAGCAGCATAGTATTGGAAATTATATTGTGGATTTTTATTTGGCATCGGATAAATTGATAATAGAGCTTGAC
This sequence comes from Arenibacter lacus, assembly GCF_008711145.1. Lineage (NCBI taxonomy): Bacteria > Pseudomonadati > Bacteroidota > Flavobacteriia > Flavobacteriales > Flavobacteriaceae > Arenibacter > Arenibacter lacus. Next base: position 13,641 of record NZ_VVIN01000032.1, on the reverse strand, counting down.
GGAGAAGTACATCAGAATTCTACAGCATGGGAATACGATGAAAGACGAACTGCTTACTTAAGTGGATTAGGTTTCACAGTCATTCGATCCGAGAATAAGATGGTTTTTGATAACTTAGAATCGGTATTAAAAGAAATTAGAATGAATTTTAAGGAAAAAGCAATCAATAAATAAAAGCACCTTCCCCCTAGAAAAGGGAGGTGGCTTCGCTTTAGTGAAGACGGAGGGATTTGTGACTGAAACTTTAATTTATAGTAATTACCTCCATTACTGTTAACTTTTATTAGGGCTATCTTGTAGTCCATGAAAAAAATGACCTTAAAAAAGATAGCCCAAGCTTTTAATGTTTCCGTATCAACCGTATCCAAAGCAATTAATGATAGCCATGAAATTAGCGCGGAACTAAAGAGTAAGATTCAGCAGTTTGCCAAAGAAAATAACTATCGGCCCAATAAATTGGCTTTAAACCTACGTCAGAAGAAGACAAAAACCATAGGTGTGGTAGTGCCTAATATCCTCAATTACTTTTTTACCCAGGTTTTTTCTGGAATCGAAAAAGTAGCCAATGATAGGGGGTATAATCTGTTGAGTTGTATTAGTGACGAGTCTTATGAAAAGGAGGTGAAAACACTCGGGTTTTTAGGGGGTGGTACGGTAGATGGTATCATCATCTCCATGGCAGAGGAAACGCAGTTTAACAATAAGTTAGACCATATTCACAATTTGTTAGAGCAGCAAATTCCCATGGTAATGTTCGATAGGGTCTCCCATGAAATTGAATGTGATAAGGTGGTGGTAGATGATTATGAAGCAGGATTTAGAACCACCAAGTATTTCCTAGATACGGGCTGTGCCAGCATTGCCGTAGTAACCGCTATCGATCAATCTAGCGTAGGGAAACTGCGGGTCTCGGGTTATAAAAAGGCACTGGAGGAGGCTAGCATCCCCTATAATGATCAGTTGGTAGTACGCCTCTCTAAAAATACCGATCTAGAATTGATGATGTCCCTTTTGTTAAGTCACCAAAAAATAGACGGAATCATGGCGTTAGACGAAATTACCGCGGTAGAAGTTTTAAGAATTGTAAAGAGTAGGGGGTATAAAGTTCCGCAGGATATTTCTATAATTGGTTTTACCAATGGGAAATTATCGCAGTATGTAACCCCGTCCTTAACCGCTGTTAGCCAACATGGAACATTCCTCGGCGAAACAGCGGCAAATATCTTGATAGAACGGATGGAAGAAAATACCACAAAGGAATTCGCTACACAAACTATTAAAACAAGTTTGGTAGTGCGGGACTCTACCCAAAAAATATAATCTACTATGGAGCTATTAGCTGTTGGTTAAGGGGGTTAGCTTTTGCTTAATTACCTCTTGCATAAAATCTATCTCCTGTAGGGCTTTATTGGTAAAATGGAACAAACTTAGGCAACGGTCTAGGTTCTGATTTTCATAAGATACCTTGTAATATATGTTGTTGTTCAGGTAATCTGTCAGTGCCCTAAGACCATGGATAAAGGGCATAAAAACAGCTCCCCATGCCAAAGTATCTAGTTCCTCCTTTTGTAAAAAGGGACCGTTGGCCTCTAGCCCATCTATAAACGCCTCAAATAAGTCGCGCTTAAAGGTGATTTTACTATGGTCTTGCTCATCTTCAATGGCCGTATTGGCAACGGTTCTTATGGCATCCCCAAAATCGTAGTAAAAATATCCTTTCATCAAAGTATCCAAATCGATGAGGCATAAGGCCTTCTGACTTTCCTTGGAGAAGAGAATATTATTCAATTTTGTATCGTTATGACAGATACGTAGGGGGAGCTTGGAGTTGTTAATCACTTTTAATTTTTCCAAGGTGGCTTTGGCAAATTCGATGGAAGCTTTGGAAACCTCCAACTTTTCTGCCTCAGCAGATTTTATGGCATCATTAAACTGCTGCTCCCTTAAAGCAAGATCGTGGAATTGTGGAATGGTATCCACATAGTCGTCCAAAGAGGCCTTCGCCAAAAGTTGATGAAATTTTCCAACCACCCTTCCAGCCTCATGGGCTATATGGATGTTGGTAGCATTATCATAGGCAACGGTATTGTTGATATAGGTCATCAACCTCCAATACCCCTTTTCCTCCTCTTCAAAATAGGGAGCATCCTCCTGGGTTCTTAATAACGCAATAGGGGTATAATCCTGATCTATAAGGTGATTAAAGGCATTGGAAATATTTCCCATTAGCCCCTTAATATCCTTAAAGACATTGCGGTTTACTCGCTGTAAAATATACAACGGCCCGCTCTGGTCCAGTACCAGATAGGTGTCATTGATATACCCCTGGGTTATTTCTTGGAACTGATAGGTCTTTTGATCTATCTTAAAATTGCCCAATACCTTATTGAGCATGCCGGTTTTTTCTTCAATCATCAATGGGTAATTCTATAGGGTATCCCACACTGGAGATGGATATTCGTTATTGTCCGTCATTTTCTGTAATTCTGTAACCGCAGTCTCTTTATCACTGGCATAGGTTACTCCAAACCACTGACTGTCCGAAGCAAGGACATCTACATCTATCAGCTCCTGATCTATCATTTCCTTAATGGCAAATGGAAGGTATATTTCGCCCTTCGCAATGTTGTCGTTATTATTGATGAAATCTGTTAAATAACCTGTGATAAAGGGGAATATGGAAGGCTGACATACCCAGAAGTTCATGCTCACCAATTCCTCACCGTTAAATTCGGTTCCAGTATCCAAATCTTTAATAACATCTCCGTTTTTCTCAATCTGGATGTGTTCATGGATAGAGGTTAATTTGTTGTTTTCAGATTTACACACGCCCCTAGATACGGAACCGTGCTCGGACAACGTATTTTTTAGCGTATAAGCAACCAATCCGTAGGTAGACTCATTATTATTGGATCTTATAAAATCGGAAGCACTTTTATAGGCGTTTTTCCCGTAATAATCATCGGCATTTATAATGGCGAATGGGCCGTCAATCACATTTCTTGCGGTCCAAACGGCATGTGCCGTACCCCAAGGTTTTACACGGTCACCGGTATAGGTTACTCCCTCTGGTAAATCGTCTATTTCCTGTGCAAGTACATCTAGCTTTATGTTCTTTGGTAACCTTTGGGAAAGATGCTCCTTAAGATCTTCTACATTCTCTTTTTTTGTAATGGCAACAACATGCTCAAAACCATTTTTTATGGCGTCGTATAGACTGAACTCCATTAAGAATTCATCCTTAGGACCCAAGGTATCAAATTGCTTAAGTTTTCCATATCGGCTGCCACTTCCCGCGGCCATCAAAAGTAATGTCATAATTTGCTGTTTTTAGGATTGCAAAAATATGGATTATAAAATTAATGACGGAGTAGATTTATGTATTTAAGAAAAATGGGGTAAAAATCCATTTTTATAACGATTGGGGCTAATATATTCCTTAAAGTATAAGGGAAACTCCTTTCTTATTGATGGGTTGGGCGGTGCATTACCTGATAAGCGTCATGTTTTAAGTGGGGAGGCGCACTTAACTTTGCCTAATCATTCACAACAATAACTTTATGAACCCTTTAATTCAAAAATATAATATTCCTGGACCCCGTTATACTAGTTATCCAACTGTTCCGTATTGGGATATGGAAACCTTTTCTGGTGCACAATGGAAATCTACCCTAGTAGATAGTTTTGTTGCGAGCAATACTTCCGAAGGAATTAGTCTTTATATCCACCTTCCATTTTGTGAAAGCCTATGTACATTTTGTGGATGTCACAAACGAATTACAAAACGCCATGAAGTAGAAAACCCATATATCAGCAATGTATTAAGGGAATGGGAGCTTTACTGTGATTTACTACCCGAGAAACCTATTATTAAAGAACTCCATCTAGGAGGGGGAACCCCCACCTTTTTTTCACCTGATAATTTAACCCAATTGATTAATGGGCTTTTTAAGACGGCTAAAAAAGCAGAAGTGTACGAATTCAGTTTTGAGGGGCACCCTAATAACACTACAAAGGAACATTTGCAAGCTCTTTACGATGTAGGATTTAGGCGCGTGAGCTATGGGGTGCAAGACTATAATATGAAGGTGCAGCTAGCCATTCATCGTATTCAGCCATTTATAAATGTGAAAAATGTTACGGATTGGGCTAGGGAAATTGGATATACCTCAATAAGTCACGATATCATCTTTGGCTTGCCTTTTCAGACAGTGGCCCACGTAGAAGAAACTATTATGTGTACCAAGGAATTAATGCCAGACCGATTGGCATTTTATAGCTATGCCCATGTGCCTTGGATAAAAGGGAACGGACAAAGGGGATTCCAGGATGCAGATTTACCCACCCCAGAGGAAAAACGGAGACAATATGAAAAAGGAAAGGCCCTATTGGCAGAAGTAGGTTATACCGAAATAGGAATGGATCACTTCGCTTTACCTAGCGATAACTTATACAAGGCTATGGAAAATGGAGACCTTCACAGAAACTTTATGGGATACACGGCCTCAAAAACCCAAGTAATGATTGGCTTGGGAGTGTCTAGTATTAGTGATAGTTGGGGGAGTTTTGCTCAAAATGTAAAGAGTTTGGAAGAATACGAACACCTTGTGCACAACAATATCATCCCTATTTTTAAGGGACATATTTTAACAGAGGAAGACAAGGTAATTCGCCAACACATCCTAAATTTAATGTGTAGGCTAAAGACTCCTACGGATACCCCGGATATGGTGTTCCCAGAGCTGGCAGAGGTACGGGAAAGATTGAATGAAATGGAGAGGGACGGACTTTTAAAAATAGAGAGTGACGGGATGTTGGTGACGGAGAAAGGCCGACCCTTTGTCAGGAATATTTGCATGGCCTTTGATCTTTTGTTGCATAGGAAAGCTCCCCAGACCAGACTGTTTTCCATGACTATTTAGAGCTGTCTAAGAAAACAACAACTATAATATTAATTATCAACCTTTAAATAATGCCTTATGAAAACCATTATTGTACCTGTCGATTTTTCAGAACCTTCCGAAATAGCCCTTAAAACGGCAGCTTCCATTGCTAAAAAATTTGACTCGGAGATTATTGTATTACACATGTTGGAATTGTCCGATTCTTGGATGACCACTAATGAAGATGTGCTGCAACAACAGGCCGTATTCTTAATAAAACTCGCAGAGTCGCGCTTTAGGGAGTTTTTAGACAAGCCTTATTTAAAAGGAATAAAGGTTACGCCCATTGTTAAACGCTATAAGGTTTACAGTGAGGTAAAACTCATTTCCGAAAAACACAATGCAGATTTAATTGTGATGGGGTCTCATGGAACAGAGGGATTTAAAGGATTGTTTGTGGGTTCTAATGCGGAAAAAATGGTGAGGAACGCCCAAATTCCCGTTCTGGTGATCAAGGATGAGATTGTAGATTTTGAGGTAAAAAGGTTTGTCTTCGCCTGCGATTTTGAACTGGAGAATCTTCCCGCTTTCCATAAGGCAAAGGCTATTGCAGATAAACTTGCTGCAGAGTTGATTTTGGTAAATGTAAATACTCCCGGAGATAATTTTCTGAGTACCAAGGATGCCTTTAAAAAAATCAATAACTTTCTCCACGAGGCCAAAGTCAGCCTAGAAGTGGAAATATTTAATGATTATACGGTAGAACGCGGCATATTAGCCTTTGGTGAAAGTAGGAATGCAGATATTATAGGATTGCCAACACATGGAAGAAAAGGTATTAACCGATTTTTTATGGGGAGTATCGGGGAGGATGTAGCCAATCATGCGAAAACCCCTGTCATGACTTTTAAACTGTAAAGGGATTACCACTTCCCTATGATCTTTAGAGTGAACTCCACATTAACTTTATCGAAAGCATTGGGAGATATTTAGAGATGTGTAACGGTTAAGGGAATTAGAGGAGCACAATTTTGATACTTGGAGCTGGTGCAGTTACCAGTGCTAGGCGGTGCCAAAATACTACCTGTCAAAAAACTAAAATTCCCTTAGTCGTTTAACGCTATTTATCTGTCTAATTAGCTATTCCCATCCCTGTCCCATACGCCCATACATTATTTTATGATTCACTCCTAAGCTTGTGAATCCCTTTAATGTGTAACAAAATCTCCATTTCTGCTACCTATACCAAAAAAAATAAAGGTGGCACCCGTATCTTTTATCTTTCAAATTGTAAATTGGGATTCTAAAATACAAGGGTATAGGCGCCACTCTTGATAACTGTAAAACCTTAAATCTAAAAGCGAATGAATGCACATGAAATAGATTATCACATTTACGGGGAAGAAATGCAATATGTAGAAATTGAACTAGATCCCCAAGAAGCTGTTGTTGCCGAGGCTGGTAGCTTCATGATGATGGACAGCGAAATTAAAATGGACACTATATTTGGGGACGGTTCCAATCAGGATAGTGGTGTTTTAGGGAAATTATTCTCTGCTGGGAAACGCTTACTTACCGGAGAGAGCTTGTTTATGACGGTATTTCTAAATATTGGTCAGGGTAAAAAACAAGTTAGTTTTGCTTCGCCCTACCCAGGAAAAATCATTCCGATAGACCTTACCGCGTTTGGAGGGAAGTTTATTTGCCAAAAAGATGCTTTTTTATGTGCCGCCAAAGGGGTTTCTGTGGGTATCGAATTCTCAAAGAAACTTGGACGTGGACTCTTTGGAGGAGAGGGGTTTATTATGCAAAAATTGGAAGGAGACGGCATGGCTTTTGTCCACGCTGGGGGTACCACGGCTAAGAAAACACTTGCGGTGGGAGAAACCTTAAAGGTAGATACTGGTTGTATCATCGGTTTTACTCAGGACGTAGATTACGATATAGAATTTGTGGGGGGCATTAGAAATACCGTTTTCGGCGGGGAGGGACTTTTTTACGCAACTCTCAAAGGGCCTGGAACTGTCTATATTCAATCCTTACCCTTTAGTAGGCTTGCAGGTCGTGTACTGGCATCCGTGCCCGGAAAAGGGAAGCAGAAGGGCGAAGGTAGTATTCTTGGGGGATTAGGAGATATTTTGGATGGGGATAATAGATTTTAAGCCTATGATTTCTATCTGGGAGGTTTAAAGGCTTTTATACCCTAACATTTTATAGCTTTGTAAAGGACACCATTAAATAACGAGTTTGAAAAACGAAAAGGTAAGAAACATACAAACGGAAGTGCTTTCCGATAACTGGTATACGCTAACGAAGGTTGACTTTGAGTATAAGAAAGCGAACGGTACTTGGGAAAAACAAATACGGGAAGCGTACGATAGGGGAAATGGCGCCGCCATCTTATTGTACAATAAGAAAAAGGGGACGGTAATTCTAACCAAACAGTTTAGAATGCCCACCTATTTAAATGGCAATAAGGATGGGATGATGATTGAAGTGTGCGCAGGCGTATTGGATGGTGACTCCCCAGAAGTGTGTATAAAAAAAGAAGCGGAGGAAGAGACTGGGTATCGATTAGAGCAGGTAGAAAAGGTCTTTGAATCCTATATGTCCCCAGGCTCAGTAACAGAAATCCTTCATTACTTCATAGGAGCCTATGACGAACATATGAAAGTAGGTGAGGGCGGAGGGGCCAAAAATGAGACCGAGAATATTGAGGTGATGGAGGTGTCCTTTAAAGAGGCCCTAAAGATGGTAGCAACTGGAGAAATTAAAGATGCTAAAACCATTTTGTTGCTTCAATATGCACAGATTAATTCCTTATGTGATTCTTAAACATAAGGGCGAATGATGATGTATGTCTAAAACAAATGAAATTGCTTTTGGAGGTGGATGTCATTGGTGTACAGAGGCTGTTTTTCAGACTTTAAAAGGGGTAGTAAATGTAAAAATGGGGTTTGTGTCGTCCGAGGGAGCGGCCAGTTCATTTTCCGAAGCGGTTGTGGTGGAGTATAACCAGGATCACATTGGATTGTTTCATTTGATTTTGATTCATCTACATACCCATCATTCCACTTCTTCCCATAGCATGCGTACCAAATATAGGTCTGCCATTTATACCTTTAATGAGGTAGATACAATAAGGTCTAAAGAATACTTACAGCAATTACAAGCTTCTTTTAACGGGCAACTGATTACCCAGGTGCTCCCATTTGTAGCTTTTAGAAGTGCTGATCCCCAGTTTTATAACTATTATCTAACGGATACACAAAAGCCTTTTTGTAAACGTTATATCGCGCCGAAAATAGCGCTATTGCTAAAGCAATTCCCTCAGTTTGTTGATGCCAATAGCTTAGCCACTTAGTAAGAGTCTCTTAGATGCTCAAAGATACGTTGCATGGTCTTTCTTACTTCACTGCCACTTTTTACAAAGTGGTTGTTCATGAAACTAAAAACCAAAATTTTCCCAGAATTGGTAATCAAATATCCGCTTAGGCTATAATTATTACCCAAAGACCCAGATTTAGCATAAATATAAGGAGTAGGGTTCCCGGGAAATCTATTTTTTAGGGTGCCCGAAACTCCGCCTACTGGGAAAAGATTAAGTATTCGTTCTTTAGGATACTCCTCTACCATCTTGGAAAGAACGGCTACCATGGATTCTGGAGAGAATAAATTGTATCGGGAGAGCCCGGATCCATCTACCCAACGGGGCTTCTGCTTTAAATCTGACAAATAGTTTTCCAAAACGTAGTTTCTAGCTTTAGCACTGTTAAGGGTATCGGAAAGGGTGGAAGAAACCAGGATCAGTAATTGTTCGGCTAGGAAGTTATCGCTTTCTAGCATCATTCGTTTGTATAGGGAGTCCGACGGTATGCTATATAAGGTCTGTTTTTCAGCTTCAGGCATCTTTGAAACTATTTTTATTTTCTTCCTCAAAACGGACTCTAATAGTTGCTTCGTTAGGGTGGTATCTACCTTGAAGGGGACGGTTAGGGTGTCTTTTCTGCTGGGGTTGAAATAGAATGTATTATTATCCTCTTCCCTATTTCTGATATAGGAGATGGGGACTACGTGCTCTTTAAAATAATGAGGAACTACGCGTAGGCTATCCACCAGGTGAATGTTCACTACATTTCCGTATAGGGGAAACCCGCTGCGCTCAGGACTATAATAAGTATCATAATCTTCCCACGCCCAACCTGGACCGTACCTATCTTCTTTAAAATTGTTGAGGTAGAGTGCAACATTATTATATTTCGAGGCCAACTTTATAGCGGTGGAGTCCTTAAAATAGGGATGTAGTAAGGTGGGGTCTCCCGTGCCCTCCAAAAACAGGGTGTCCTTATTAACCGCATAGTTTAAGGATGGGATTTTCGGAGGTAAGGTTTTAAGGGAAGTATATAAGGTGAAGATCTTAGTATTACTTGCTGGAGTAAAGTATTTATTGCTGTTATGGCTATAGATCGTATCACTTTTTATAGGGTCGTAAATTAAAATTCCCTGAAAGTAATCCCGATTGCTGTAGGAGCTCACTTCATTATTTAGCGTGGTGGTAAGCTTGTTGTTTTTCAGTGACTTACAGCTGGTAAATAGAAAGACCGATAGGAGAAATGCCAACGTCCAAAAATGCGTTTTTGGGAGGCAAAACGGGATCAAAAAATGCAAGTTCATCCTTTTTAACATCAATTTGACTATAATTTAACGATTTGTGAGTAATATTATATACCTTATGTGGGTTATATTAGACCTATCAACCAAAAACAAAATTTAAATATGGCAAATGCTATGTTGGAATACACCAAAACAGTACTGCAAAAGGTTAGTTTTGACACTAGATTATTCAGTAAAGAATTGAAGAAAGCAGTAACAAGATTACAACCAAATGAATTGGAAGAACTAAAACACTGGTTACAGCGTTATATTTTTGACAAACCAGAATTGCAGCAAAGTTTAATTTATTTAAAGACATAATTCAAGACCCCCTTTATAGGGGGGTTTTTTATGTTTCTGTGAGGGGCTTTATAAATTATCCCAAAGCTATTTGGGCAGGGAACCGTCATTTTTATTTATAATTTTATTATTCTTGAAATGGGCTTTGATTATTTTACTGCATACTTCTCATTGACTCGATGACCTTCATTAAGAAAGAAGTTTAGTGCTACTAATTGTTCAGGCTTCTCCATTACCTCTCTAATCTAATTTATAATCCATAACAACTACAAAAGTAGATTACAGCTATTTACTAAGGGGGCTAATGATCTTTACATCCTGAAAGGCGATGGCCCCACGCACCACACTGGAAATAACATCGTATAGTGCATTGGTAATCTGTACCTTTAGTTCGCTTTTGTGATAGATAAGGCTCACTTCCCTGGCAGGGGATGGATTTTGAAACGTTTTTAAGTTTTGTTTTTTGCTTTCATCCAATTCCAAGGTATTTAAATACGGCAAGAGGGTCATGCCTAAGCCTTCATTGGAGAGGTTAATAAGGGTTTCAAAACTGCCACTTTGTAGTTGAAAATGGTCATCCTTGAAATTTTTAGGGGTATTGCACAAATTTAAAACGTTGTCCCTAAAACAATGACCGTCCCGTAATAATAAGATATCCTTGATGTCTAGATCTTCTGGAACTAGCTGGGTGGCAGCGCCTAATCTATGAGACGATGGTACATAGCCAACAAAGGGTTCATAATATAGGGGACGCTCCTTTATATATTCTATTTCTAAAGGGGTGGCAGCAATAGCAGCGTCCAAATGGCCGTCCTGCAAATTTCTAATTAGGTTTTCCGTACTTTTCTCCTTGATGATCAAGTTGACTTTCGGGTACTTATTAATAAAAATCTTTAAAAACATGGGAAGAAGGGTAGGCATCACCGTAGGGATGATTCCCAAGGTAAACTCACCTCCAATAAACCCCTTTTCTTGATCTACGATATCCTGAATTCGATTGGCTTCGTTAACAATGTTTTTTGCTTGGGCTACTATTTTTTGGCCTACCTCTGTAATAGCGATTGGCTTTTTACTTCTATCAAAGATTAATATGTCCAATTCCTCCTCTAGTTTTTGCACCTGCATACTTAAGGTAGGCTGGGTCACGAAACTTTTTTCTGCTGCAAGAGTAAAATTCTGATGCTCTGCTACGGCAAGGACATATTGTAATTGTGTAATGGTCATACGGTATTATTTAAAACAATAAAATTATGAAAACTATCAACAATACCTATTATGTTTTTGCTTTAGTTGCGGGCCACACAGTATGGGGTTTGTTTTGAAGGACCACTCAGTTGGGTTAGGGTGCATCAATCAAATTCAATGTTTTCGGCTACAATCTTCCTGTCATTTATAAAATCGTACAAGGTTAGTTTTCTCAGGGTGTAATAATCTATCCAGAAATCTTCCAAGGAGTTTAGATAATCATATTCGGCCTTGTCTTTTTCTTGTTGGGCCAGATTTAGATCGGTGATGGTGATTTTACCTAAAATGTATCTTTCCTTAGTAATTTGATACCGTTTTGTAGCTATTTCTCTCGCCTTCTCTGAAGTTGCCAGGAAATCTCGTTTACTAGACCAGTTTAATATGTGGAGGTAGATTTCTTGCTCAAAAGCTTGTTTTTCTTGCTCTATATTGGTTTCTACCAAGCCAAGATCTGCCTTGCCCATTTTTCGTTTAGATTTGGATACCCCCCAATCAAAAATAGGTATTCCCAAGGAAACGGAAACGTTCTGTTGTTTGTCAAAATCGTGAAACAGCTCCTCATACTCCTCAGACCTTTTGTTTAATCCAAAATTGGCGTTTACGTTTATCTCCAACCTATTACTCCCTTTAATTCTTGCCAGGTTTTGCTCTGCTTCCAATCTTCTTCTTCTAAATTCAATTACAGACTTCCTATTGTTGGAAGCTTCATCCAGGGCGGTTTCTATATTCACCTCAAAATCTACCAAACTTTCTGGAATTTCCAATTCAATTTCCTCTGTTTCCAACTCTAAATAACGGGCAAGGTTTTGGGAAGTTCTCTTTAGTAGGATGGTATTAGTAGTTACTTCGTTTTTGGAGTTGAGGTGTCCTAATTCCATTTGTAACAATTCATTCTCCGCAATCTTTCCAATTTCGAACCTGCCTTTAGCTATTTGCAATAGGGTATCCTGGGTAAATAGGTTTTTTTGGGAGTTTTCCAATCGCATTTGTGCCTTCAATAAATCAAAATAACGACGACAACTGCTTACAGCTATATCCTCCATTCGCTCAATAAAGCCGCGTTTGGATTCTTCATAACGCAAAGGTTCTATCATACGGGCCCATTTATAGGGATTGTAGAACAGGGAGTTTTGATAATAGTTAATAGAAATAGGAATTAAGGAGTAGTTGCTAGTCTTATTGGTGCCAAAACGATCTATTCGCTGCATTTGGGAACTCAAGGATAGGGAGCCTCCAGTAAACGGTACTGCCTGTGTAATGGCAAGCCTTCCATCTATCCTAGATTGATTTTGGTTTACAAATATATCTTGGCCCTCGTCATTGGTTATTCTTCTAATGGAATTGGAATACTCGGGTAGGGTGGCTATTAGTCGGAACTGCGGTAAATACTCTGCCACAAAGGTCCGATACCTCCAATAGCTGGCTTGCGACTGGTTAAGGACCGCCTTGTATTCCGGGGAATTCTTTTTAGCCATGTCTATGGCTTCCGAGAGTTGCAATTTTTTTGTCTGTCCTACGACCATCAAATTGGAGCAAAGGAATAATAGAACAATACTTTTCTTCATAATATTAAATGGTTTGATGGGTGGGAAAAAATGGTTTCATTCGTTTTAAGGAGTCTCATTCCCGTCTTATAGCTTCGATGGGATTTTTGTTTGCGGCCGATTTGGCAGGTAGTACCCCAAAAATGAGTCCTATAAACGTGGCCACCAAAAAGGACAATACAATAGAATTTAAGGATAGTATGGTTTCTATTCCCGTGGCCAATTGTAAAGCATACGAAGAGACGATACCCAGTAGGATACCTATTATTCCCCCGCCCAAACTGATCAATACAGATTCTGAGAGGAATTGTAGAATCACGTCTTGTTTTGTGGCACCTATGGCCGTCATAATTCCTATTTCTTTGGTGCGCTCCAAGACCGAGGCCAGCATAATATTCATAATTCCAATTCCGCCTATTAGAAGGGAGATTCCTGCAATTACACTGAGCACAATATTGAAGATTTGTTTAGTCTTCTGCTGTTGTTTTAATAAGTGTATTGGAATACTAATTTCAAAGTCGAGCACCTCATTATGTCGCTTCTTAAGAAGTTTACTGAGCACCTCTGCAGTAGATTTTAATTCGTTAGAATTATTTACCTGAACCGTTAGCTTGTCCAATTGATGGTAATTGCCCCTCGGAATTCTCTTTTTGGGACCACTGTCACCTCCGCTCATAATAATCATTCCCCCACCACTAAAATCTGGTTGCTGGTCTGTAAGTATCTTTCGATCCTGGTAGCGTACCAGGAAAGTTTTAATAGGGATGTAGATATCCTGATTGAGATCTCTGATGCCTAAGTTTTCCTGTGCTTTTTCGGAGATTAGTTTCTCTTCAATAATACCGATTACCTTAAGCCAAACATCCTTCACCTTAATTTGTTTGCCAAGTGCACTCTCTCCAGGGAATAATTTCTTCTCTACTTTTTCTCCAATAATACAGACAGCTGCTGCATTTAAAGCCGCATTATTCACCAAGAGTTTTTTCTTCAAGGAATTTGAGGATAAATTTTGCATT
>NZ_VVIN01000031.1:0-45165 GCF_008711145.1 Arenibacter lacus | reverse complement strand
CATTTCCAAATTATCAAATTATTACACCTGCAACTTAAACCGATTTCGACTCCGCTCAATCTCCCACAACTCAATGGCTGATTTCCCTACCGATAGGCATGAGCTGTGGAAGCTATATTTCGATTAACCCAATTAACACATTTCCAAATCTCCAAATTATCTCTTTAGCTCATTTCCAAATCACCTCCCCAGTCCTTCTTTTAACCTTGGAATTTTAAACCTCTCCAATTCTGGAGCAGTATGTTCTTCCTCTAAAATCTGGGCAGCTCTTTTTAGGATTTCCGGATGTTGATCTGCCACATTAATAGTTTCCCCGCTATCTGTTTTGAGGTTATACAGTTCTAGTGTGGGTTCTTTTTTAGGAGTTTTCAAACTGGTACGCACCAGTTTAAAATCGCCCATCCTTATAGCCAGTTGTCCGCCATACTCAGGAAATTCCCAATACAAAAATTCGTGTTGCTCCTGATTAGTGTCGGACAACAAGCTGGGTAGAAAACTAATACCGTCTGTATTTTCGGGTTTATCATAGCCTGCGATATCGGCCAGGGTAGCCATCACGTCATATTGTACTGAAATATGATCTGTGGTGCTGCCAGGCTTTATATGCTTTGGCCATGTAGCAATCATAGGCACACGTATCCCACCCTCGTAAACGTATCCTTTCCCCCTACCACGTTCGCTTTTAAAGGGCTTCGCACTTTGAAACCATGGGGAATCTGCCCCTCCATTAAAAGTAGGACCATTATCTGAAGTAAAAACAATTAAGGTATTGTCATAAATTCCCTCTTCCTTCAGCTGTGCAACCAACTTCCCGATATTTTCATCCAAATAGGAAACCATTGCTGCATACCCGGCACGGGGATTGCGATGGGGGAAATAGTCCTTCTCCCCTAGGTAGGGTTCCTCGTCGCCAAATTTGTCTGCATAGTAGGACACCCACTTCTCTGGAGCTTGGATTGGAGCATGCGGAATAGGTGTTGCCCAATACACAAAAAAGGGATTTTCTTTATGCTCGGCCACAAAATTGCTCAGCTCCCCAAAAATCAGGTCGGGCGCATAATCGTTCAGGCTGTAGTTCTTATAACTAGTAGGATCATTACTATCTGCCCCTTTGGGCAATTTAGTATGGGGTGCAATAGTATCGTTATTTAAATGCACCCTATTTTCGTTCTTGTATAAATGTAAGGGATAATAGGTGTGGGCCTGTCTTTGACAATTATACCCATAAAAATAATCGAATCCCATTTTGGTGGGAATGGAATTGGTATGCGGTGCTCCCAGTCCCCATTTTCCAAAAACAGCAGTTTTATAGCCTACTTCTTTTAGTTTATCCGCTATAGTAATGGTGCTATCGGGCAAGGGACGCTGCCCTTCCAAAGTAGAGTCTTTCGCCATGGCCTTGTAATTCCACACCTCTCCCCTAGCACCCCATTCGTCATTCCCCCTTATATAGGCATTTCCAGAATGGGTACCAGTGAGCAGCATATATCTTGCTGGCGCACAAACTGGGGCGCTGGTATAGTGCTGGGTAAACAACATCCCCTCTTCTGCCAGGGCATCTATATGGGGGGTTTCTATTTTTTCCTGTCCATAGGCACCAATTTCCGAATACCCAAGATCGTCCGCCAAAATATAAATGATGTTCGGCTTGGAGGTGGTGGCGGCCAACTCCTTTTTGGTACTCTCCTTACAGGAAAATAGAAAAAGAGAAATTAAAAGTAATAAAAATGGCTTGCGCATTGTTTTTAGGTTTTCATTATGATGGAAGGTTACTTATCAGTAGGCAGTAGCAGTAGGCTCAAAAATTAATTAGTATTAAGTACAAAGTAATGAGTAGTTAGATTTTGTGATTGGCAACTTTATACTGGAGTCCTGTTATTGGAGCTGTATAAATTATTTAAAAATACTTTGATCTTTCATCAGGTGAATGATTAATAAGAAATTGGTATAGCCAAAGCATGAATCTTCCCTAGTTGACGCATTTCCAAATTATCAAATTATTACACCTGCAACTTAAACCGATTTCGACTCCGCTCAATCTCCCACAACTCAATGGCTGATTTCCCTACCGATAGGCATGAGCTGTGGAAGCTATATTTCGATTAACCCAATTAACTCATTTCCAAATTAACTCATTGGCACATTGGTACATTTACAAATTGACTCCATTTCCAAATTATCAAATTATTACACCTGCAACTTAAACCGATTTCGACTCCGCTCAATCTCCCACAACTCAATGGCTGATTTCCCTACCGATAGGTATGAGCTGTGGAAGCTATATTTCGATTAACCCAATTGACACATTTCCAAATCTCCAAATTAACTCATTGGTACATTGGTACATTTACAAATTGACTCCATTTCCACATTGCTCACCCTCCCTATCACGGTTTCTCTAAGGAAGAGAAGTCTATATTTGGAGGAGTTCCATTGGGAGTTCTCTCATGGAAGGTATCTACCGTGGTCATTTCATCAAAGAAGCCACAGTTTTTCATATAGAATGTGTTTCCCACGGCACCTCCAGCATAATCATCACGAGATCCTTTTCTCGCAGTTGCATCGGCGGTAAATTTGGCTTCGGTAAGTTCGTGCCACTCCCCATTGGTATCCAGTATCCATTGATTACCGTAATGTGCCATTCTGGAGACGGCTCCCATTTCTGTCCTGAAATTCTCCAAAAAGGAATGTGGTCTTTTTAGATAAGTATTGGTATGGGGCCTTCTAAAACTGGCTATTAAACTCCAATTTGCCGATTCAGTATCATAAAAGTAAGCCGTATAATCGGTAGAGTTGTTGTTAGTGGGTTCTCCCTTCAATAAAAATCGGTAGGTATTACCAGCTTTCCAGTTGAACACCTTATAACTTTGTCCGCCCGAACCTTCATTCCCAAATTCACCTGTAGTGACCCCATCGCCTTTTCCTAAAAGGATTATTTTATACTCGTCTGGAATTTCATTTGGGTCTTGGGTCTCGTAGGGACTCCAAACGGAAAATAGCACCCTTCGCTCTGTTGGAGAATTAACCTGCATCCCAAAATATCCTTCCCCAAAGCCATTGGCCATATAAAAAGTGCCGATGACATCTTCCCCCTCTGGTACGGTAATCTCATTATAAAACCAATTTATATCCCTCCCTTCAGGAGCGGTATAGGACAAGTGCACCGATGGCCCCCTACGTCCCCAGTAAAAATCTTCCTTCACATAGGTGAACGCTCCCTCTGTGGCCGATCCTCCAACCAGCACTTCCTCGATTTCCGCAAAGACCTCCCCTGTTTTTTCAATCCCTTGAATCTCTACAAAATGATACCCAGACTTTTTTATATTGAAGTTACCTACCGCCACAGTTTCCCATTCGCCATTAGATACTTCAATGGTTTTAGTTTCATCCCCCACGCTTACACGCAGTGTAGATTTTCCGTCTAGTACCCTTAATTTTAAACCAAGTTTCAGCTCTCCGGCAACCCCAGTTTTAAAATAAGTCCTTATAATGTCGTCCGGCTTGGTCCAATTCTCTATTCCGGCATTGGAAATAAGCTCGTGACTCTGCTGTAGGTTGTTTACAACCCAGCTATTACCACCTGGTTCAATAGCAATTGGCAATTCTAAAGAGCCTGTTTCTTCTTGATTCCTCTCCTTTTTGGGCAAGGAGTTACAGGAAGCACCTAACACCAACAGGGCGCCAAGGGCGATTAATGAGCCAAGCTTGTTAGTTTTCACCCATGAATTGGCTGCCCACCTTTCTAAGCAGAAGGATAATTTCTTATTCATAAATACTATTGATTTTTTTATTGAAGATTGGTAATTTGAAATTACTGTATGCTGGCAATAATGCCAAGTACAGCCTCAAAACTAGCTAAATCAGCACCAAAATCATAAAGAAATCTATATAAAAAATCCTTCCTCTTAATGTAAGCCTACTTGATTGTTAGTTGCATAGGGTCCATCTGATCCGTCTTACCCCTATACTTGGCCGGGCTAACCCCATACTCCTTTTTAAAGATTTTAGAGAAGTATTTGGGGTCGTTAAACCCAACTAGAAATGCGGTTTCCGAAACCGGGTAATTACAGTCTGCCAAGAGCACAGCTGCCTTTTTCAGTCGCATGGTCCGTACAAAATCCACTATCTTTTTTCCGGTTAAACTTTGAAATTTTCGGTAGATGGAAGAGTAGCTCATATTCAGTTTGTCTGAAAGCTCTTCTAACTTAAACTCTGGGTTACTTATTTCTTCTTCTATAAGCGAAACCAGTTTTTCCAAAAAGATTTCATCCTGGGATTTATGAGAACCTACCGTAGGGGTACTTATGAGGTCGTTCTTATACTTTAATACCAAATGATCATTCTTGGTAATTATGTTATTCACTTTTAATATCAATTCATTAATCTTAAAAGGTTTCCCAATAAACTCTATGGCACCCGCTCGCAAGCCCAACAATTTATTCTGATGGGTCTTTTTGGCCGTTAACATAATAATCGGGATATGGGCGGTTGCCTCATTTTGCTGTAAATGGGTGCTCATTTCTATTCCGTCCATTTTTGGCATCATTACATCCGTAATAATAAGATCGGGCTGATGGTCTAAAGCCATTGTATAGCCTTCCTCCCCATTGTCTGCCAAAAGCACCTTATAATACTTCATAAACATATCGCGCAAGGAAATTTGAAGTTCAAAATTATCCTCCACAATCAATAAAGTTTTATTTAAGGATTGGGACGGCGCCTCTGGCTTGGTAAGCTCAAAATCTAGATTTTCCGTAGCATAGGAATGTGCTAATACACCTTCCCTATCGTTAGTGGATGCTGCAAGCACCTCCCCCTTTAAAACAGGTATGGAGACACTAAAACAGGCTCCTTTACCAACCTCCGAGCTTACGTCTATGGTTCCATTATGCACATGAACAAGTTCTTTGGTCAATGCCAAACCAATTCCGGTACCCATGCTCTGTTTCCCCGCATCTGCTTGATAGAAAAGTTTAAATATATTTTCCAGTTCGTTCCTTGGAATTCCCGGTCCAGAATCCGAAACACGTATGGTAATGTTTTCCTCATTCTCATCTAGTATTACCTCCATTGTCACCGTACCTTCCTTCGGGGTAAATTTAAAGGCATTAGACATAAGGTTAAAAATTACATGCTCCAATTTATCTCTGTCATACCACATAACCAGCTCCTCCTTAGGGTAACTACAGCTAAAGTTAATTCCCTTATATTTAGCTTGCTCGTTAAAGGCACTGGCTATTTCCTTTAAGTTGCCAATGATATTGAGCTGGGAGGGTCGCAAAACCAATTTCTCCAATTCCTTATCCCGTAATGAGGTTAGCTCAAAAACAATCCTGGACAATCTTTTTGCATTGTTGGATATGATTTGTAAACGCTGCTGCAGTAATTCATTACCGCTTTTTACCGCACGTGCCATCATATCTTCTAACGGAATTAATATCAAAGTTAAAGGCGTCTGGATCTCATGGGACATTTTAGCGAAAAAATTCATTTTTAAAGCGTACAATTCCTTTTCATGGTCACGTTGTAACGCTTCCGCTTGCAATCTATTTCGAAGTTTTATCCATAAATAAATCCCATATAGTAATCCTATAAAGAGCAAAGCATAAAATAAATGTGCCCATCCACTGTTCCAAAAGGGTTCTGAAATACGTATGTTAACCGACTTTTGATCTACGTCCCAGTTTCCTGTCTTGGTACCTGCCCGCACCTCAAAAACGTAATTCCCCGGCGGAATGTTGGTATAGGTTGCCAAGCGTTCTTTTCCAGCAATTATCCAAGAATCATTAAAGCCCTTTAATCGATACGCATAATTGTAATTAGGGTAAAGTATATTATCCATGGCTAAGAACCGAAACGAAAATGATGACTGATTATAGTTGAGCGTCAATTCTTCTATATTCTCCAGTCCCTCTTTTAGCTGTTCCGGAACTACAGAAATAGCGGGTTGGTTTAATATCTCTAACCCTTCTATCACCAAATTGGCTGAGAATGACTCTTTCTGTAACATTCCTGGTTTAAAATAGTTGACCCCATTCAGGCCTCCAAAATAGAAATTTCCGTCTCTGCCTTTATGGGCACTGCGTTGCATAAAGAAATTATCTTGTAGGCCATCCCGTTCCTGATATACCGTGGTTGTGGAATCTTTACTGTTATAGTGCCAAATGCCGGTAGTAGACCCCAACCATATATTATCTTCATCTTCCTGCAGTACCGATCTAAAAACAGGGTCATTGGGTGCATTATTCATCATTTCATCAGAATCTCCCTTCAATTCTACTCTTTTGAATTCTTTTTCCTCAATGCTAAATTTAAACAACCGGCCATCAAAGGACACTACCCAAATGGTATTCTCGCCCACACAGGACATTGCCAGAATATCATTCTTTTTATTGGTCAGTTCCTTATCGTCCAGATTAGTGAACCTACTAAAGTTAGATCTAGAAAAATCCATCTGGTTCTCGTTAAATCTAAACAATCCACCGCCATTTAGGGCTACCCAAATAGTTCCACTGCTATCCTCTACTATACTTTGGGATATACTACCTAATAATCCATGAGAGTAATTCTGAAATTTGGCCAGGAGGGTTTTATCATCCAGAAATACAAACAAGCCCTGATCCGTGGTCACCCACATTCTTTTTTGGGAATCGCGAAATATAAATCTAACATCCTGCACACTATGGCCATTAGTGTCTACCAAGTCCTTTTTATGGAACCTTTTTTGCCTTTTATCGTAGATATGAAGTCCGTTTTGATAGGTTCCCACCCAAATATTGGCATCCTTATCTTCATTGATAGAATGGATATAAAAACCTTTCTCGTCTAGGGCGTTCTTAAAAAATTGTTTCTTAATACCTTCGGAATCTATTTTGGACAGGCCTTCACCGTCTGTCCCTACCCAGAGCGATCCGTTACTAGCTCTAAAGGAAGATAATATTCGCGTAGGTTTTAATATTTCCGTTCCAGGATGGTAATATAGCTGGCTCCCAGATTTTCTAAGAATATTGATATTTCCATAATTGGTGAGCACCCACAAATTATTTCTAAGGTCTTCATTTATATGTATTACGGTATTGGTACTCAGGGAAAACTTGTTGCGATCGTTGTGTTTGTAGGTATTCACCTCACCCGATAGCGGATCTACCCTATATAAACCATTGCCGTCCGTGCCCAGCCATACATAGCCATCCACATCACAATAAAGGGCAGAGAACAATTCCGTGATTGTACCATTGGGTCGGTTCCTAAATAGCGAATTCTGAACGTAGGCCTTCTTATCAAAATCGTACACCAAGATACCCAAACTAATATAGGAAGACCCTATCCACAACCTATTTTGCTTATCTAACAGTAGTAAGGTATTGTCTGACAAAGAGGTATTATAAGGAAACTCCAATGTTTCCCGTGTTTTAGTTTCCATGTCATATACATAAATGGGCCCCCTATAGGTACTTAATATTAACTGCCGGGATTTTCTCACTGCCATAGAGCTTATACCATAACGGCCGTGTCCTGTAGTTGGAACACTCGTTATACTGTCCATGGTCCCTTGTCTATGATCATAGGCATATATGGTACCAGTCTTAGTGGCCATCCACATCCGTTCCTGGTCCGGATACACCACTTCAATGGAATACTTCTTTCCAAAACCCTGGTAATATTGATCTAAGGATAAAAAAGTACCGTTCTTTTGCAGAAAGGAGAGTTCCCCTTTTAGGGATAAGGCCCAAACAGTCCCCTGTTGGTCCTTAAACACCTCCTTTACCTCATCGGAGGATGCAGCACTTTTAAAAATGAGTTCCTTAGGGATAAATTCAAAATTATAGCCATCGTATTTGGAAACCCCCGAGGCATGGGCCAACCAAACATAGCCACGCTCGTCCTGAACAGAATGGGTGACCTTAACACTTTGGTTGTCTATATTAAAAGGAAGGCTAACAAAATTGGATGGGCTTTGTGCGAAAACAAAGGCAGAATACCAATATAGTATCACAGCACTAACACACCATTTCAGTTTTACGACTTCCAATTTCCTATGATTCATAAACATTTCTTAAATACAGGGATAGCTACCTCGCATAATATTCCTAAATAATTAGTTCATAGTAGGAGATAAATTCATCAAAAAGGGGGAATTATTCATCAAAACCTCAATCTTTCCTAAAATTTACCCTCAGAACGCTAAAATAAGACACTTTACTATTTAACACAATCTTAATATTTGTAGAACACAAAATAAATGACCCAATCAAACCATAATATAAACCTTAAAAGAGATTTCATAAATAAAACGACTCGCACCTATACTGGAACCGCCACCCTACCCACTAATTGGATAATCACAGTGGGAAGGTAAATCCAATAAGCGTAAGATAGGAATTATAAAAGTGGACTTTAGAAATACCCCATAATTCCTCATCTCATTAAAAATAGTTTAGAGTTAAGTTTTGTTAGTTTTTGAATGCCCATTTCATGAGAGTGGAATGGGCTTATTACCAAAACGGATTGCTCTAAAAAAAATACTAAACCTACAACACCAAACCCAATTAACCATGACATGAAGAACACACCTAAAACAAGTATGAACCAAATCAAAATTGACCAATTATTAAATTAAACCAATTTTCATGAAAAAAAGAGCATTAATCTATGAAGAGAGCCCATTGCTGGTTCCTACCAAAAGAAGGCGGAGGAACAATCTGGTACTTTTCTCCTTACTCTCGGCCTTTTTATTATTACCCTGCACTTATGCACACAGTACGGTTACCGCTAACGCAACCGACCCCACCATAAGCCAACAGACAAGAACCATTAAAGGAACCATTAGGGATGAGAACGGGGAAATTTTATTCGGAGTAAACGTGGTGGTCCTTGGGACAACCCGTGGAGTACAATCCAATTTTGATGGAGAGTATTCTATCCGAGCCAATGAAGGGGATATTTTGGAGTTCTCATATTTGGGGATGCAAACCAAAAGAGTTACCGTAGGCGACAAGGATACCATTGATGTGGTTCTGGCAGAGGATGCGGAATCGCTGGATGAAGTGGTGCTTGTAAGCTTTGGTAAACAAAAGAAAGCCAGTGTAATTTCGTCCGTCTCTACCGTGAAGCCTGCAGATTTAAAAATCCCTTCTAGTAACTTAACCACCGCTTTAGCAGGTAATGTTGCGGGAATGATTGCGTATCAAAGAACTGGTGAGCCTGGTGCAGACAATGCCCAATTCTTTATTAGGGGGGTAACTTCCTTCGGATACGGAAACAGTCCGTTAATTCTAATTGACGGGGTAGAATTAACTACCCAGGATTTAGCGCGACTTCAGCCAGATGATATTGCGTCTTTCTCCATTATGAAGGATGCCACTGCCACTTCCTTATACGGTGCACGTGGGGCAAACGGAGTTATCTATGTTACCACCAAAGAAGGTGTGGAAGGGCCTGCAAGGATTAGTGCAAGAATAGAGACTTCTATGTCCCAAGCCACTCAGAATATAGACTTCGCAGATCCCATTACCTATATGAGAATGCACAACGAAGCTATTAAAACTAGAGACCCCTTAGGAATCTCCAGATATACCCAAGAAAAAATAGACAAGACCATTGCAGGTGTTGATCCTATTTTATATCCAACAACGGATTGGCAAAAAGAATTGTTTAAGGATTATACCATCAACAAGCGTTTTAATTTTAGTATTAACGGGGGTGGTAAAGTAGCTCAATACTATGTTTCCTTGGCAGCCAGCCAAGACAATGGTATTTTAAATGTTCCTAAGGTGAGCAACTTTAACAGTAATATAGATTACAAGCAATTTCAATTGCGCTCCAATACCAATATTGCGCTGTCCGAAACTACTAAATTAAAGATGAGCTTTATTGGAAACTATGATGACTACGTGGGACCATTAGAGTCGGGTCAGGCAATTTACAGAAAAGTTATGCAGAGTAATCCTGTACTCTTTAGACCTTATTACGAGAAGGATGAAACCAATTCCTATATTAATCACATCCTCTTTGGGAATTATGACAATGGAAACTACCTAAACCCTTATGCCGATATGGTTAAAGGATATAGAGAGTCTGGTTCTTCCAAGATTATCTCCCAAATAGAATTGGAGCAAGATCTGGCTGCCATTACAGATGGACTTATGGCCAAGGTAGTGGTAAATGCCAACAGGGAGTCTGGTAATGGAATTAACAGGTCTTACAACCCTTTCTTCTATGAGCCAAGAATAAACCCCATTACCAATAATATGATTTTAACTCCGCTAAACGAGGAAACAGGTACTGAGTATTTAAGTTATCAGGAAACCGGTAAATTTGTGACCTCATCCTCTTATTTGGAGTCTTCCCTAACCTACAATAAAAACATTAACGATTTATACGATGTCTCCGGGATGTTGGTATTTACTATGAACAATAGAAGAATATCCAATGCCGGAAATTTACAAGAATCCCTACCCTACAGAAATATGGGGCTGGCGGGACGTTTTACACTTTCTAGCCGCGACAAATATTTTGGGGAGTTTACCTTCGGATATAATGGATCGGAACGTTTCCATAAAAAGGAACGTTGGGGTTACTTCCCATCCTTGGCAGCGGGTTGGATTGTATCTAACGAGGAGTTTTTTGAGAATTATAAGGACGCCATTTCCCTATTAAAGTTTAAAGTTACCTATGGTCTGGTAGGAAACGACCAAATTGGAAGTGCTGCGGATCGATTCTTTTACTTATCTCAAGTAAATTTAAATGACAACCGTTATGGATTTACAACTGGAACTGATTTTGACAATTTCACCCCAGGGGTTTCCATACAGCGATATGCCAATGATAATATCACTTGGGAAACAGCAGCTAAGCTTAACCTAGGATTGGAGTTAGGGCTATTTGACAAATTAACCCTAGAAGCCGATTATTTTTCTGAGCATAGAACCAATATTCTGGCAAACCGTATAGTTACGGCCAGTATGGGATTAGAAAGCAGTGTAAGAGCTAATATTGGTGAAGCTAAGAGTCGTGGTATTGATGGATCCTTGGTGTATAACAACAGTTTCTCTAACGGACTATGGATACAGGGAAGGGCGAACTTCACCTATTCTACCAACGAAATCACCAAGATAGAGGAGCCAGATTATTCGGATACGCCATGGCTATCCCGTGTAGGCAAACCTATTAACCAACAATGGGGTTATGTAGCAGAGCGATTGTTTGTAGATCAGGAGGAAGTAAACAACTCTCCAGTACAGACCTTTGGTGAGTATGCCGGTGGAGACATCAAGTATAAGGACATCAACGGGGATGGTAGAATTTCCGGATTAGACCGTGTGCCGATCGGAAATCCCACAACTCCAGAAATTGTTTACGGTTTTGGAGTATCTGCAGGATATAAGGGCTTTGACATTTCTGCCTTCTTCCAAGGTTTGGCCAATGAGTCTTTTTGGATTAATCCATGGAACACCGCACCTTTTGTGGACGTTTGGCCAGGTGGAGACGCAAACAACCAGTTGTTGCAGGTATGGGCAGACAGCTATTGGTCTGAGAACAACAGGGACATCTATGCCAAATGGCCTAGATTATCTACTTCCAACATAGGGAATAATACCCAAACGAGTACTTGGTTTATGCAAGACGGTTCTTTCCTAAGATTAAAATCACTGGAAATAGGCTACACCCTTCCGGATAAATTGCTAAACAAAATGAAAATGAATCAAGTTAGAATTTATATGACTGGGAACAACTTACTATCCATAAGTCAATTTAAACTTTGGGATCCGGAAATGGGTGGCAATGGCTTAGGATATCCCGTTCAAAGAGTTATTAATGCAGGTATTCAGATATCTTTATAAAACAACAATCATGAAAAATAATAAGTATTTATTAATTTTCTTTTTCATAACACTCTTAACATCGTGTGAAAAGGAATATTTGAACATCGTCCCAGACAACTTGGCCACCATAGACCTTGCTTTTTCCAATCGGTACAATGCGGAAAAGTATTTGGCCACCTGCTATAGTTATTTACCTAGTGCACCAGGGATAAATCAAAATCCCGCATTAAACGCAGGAGACGAAATATGGTATCCAGATACACAAAGAAATTCTAATGGCCCTGCTATAGCCCAAGGCTTCCAAAACATTAGCAACCCACGTTTTGATTATTGGGTAGGCCGTAATGGTGGAAAATCCTTGTATATCGGGATTAGGAACTGTAATATATTTTTGGAAAATGTAGCGAGTGTACCTGGTGTAGATCAGTACATTAAAGATAGGTGGGCCGCAGAGGTAACGTTTTTAAAGGCCTATTACCATTTCTATTTACTACGTATGTACGGACCCATTGTAATAAATGATGAGGCTATATCCGTCTCTGCCTCTACCGAGGATACTAGGGTTACCCGTAACACCTTGGAGGAATCTTTTGAATACGTAATTTCCACCATGGACAAAGCTATTGCTGGCCTTCCTGAGACCCTTCAATTTGAGGATGAGGAAATAGGCCGAATCACCAAGCCTATTGCTGCCGCCATAAAGACGAGGGTTTTAATGGAGTATGCTAGCCCCCTATTCAACGGTAATCCTGTGTATAGCAGTTTTAAGAATGCAGAAGGCAAACCAATGTTCCCTACAAGCTACGACGCTTCTAAATGGCAAAGAGCGGCAGATGCTGCCAAAGAAGCCATAGATTTGGCCGAAAGTGTTGGAATTTCACTATTTACAAAAGAGGACTATAATGATCCCTTAGAGCAAAATGATACTACTTTACTAAAGGCAGCTTTAAGAAGCAGGGTTACGGAAAGATGGAACAAGGAATTAATTTGGGGGTCTACCGAAAGTACTTGGGGACTTCAGTTCCAATCTATGCCTAGATTATATCCGTATACGACCAACCCGGTAGCCTCTAACCATGCCCCTACCCTACGAATCGCGGAAATGTATTATACCGAAAATGGGGTGCCTATAGATGAGGATATCAACTATGACTATACCAATAGATATAGAACTAAACAAGCCACTAACAAGGATCGTTATTATATAGAGCCCGGTCAAAAAACGGCTATCTTAAACTTTAATAGAGAAACGCGTTTCTATTCGGACCTTTCTTTTGATAGAGGAGTTTGGTTTGGCAACGGAAGGGAATCGGATACCGATCCTTGGTATATCCACGCAAGAAGAGGGGAGTTTGCCTCTATCTTCGAGATTAACAACCATTCTGTTACCGGATATTGGCCCAAAAAATTGGTCAATTTGAAAACAACCGTAAGGAACGGTACCAGCTTCAGTGAGTACCGATATGCTTTTCCAATAATTAGATTAGCTGACCTTTACTTGTATTATGCGGAAGCCTTGAATGAGGTGAAATCTGCCCCGGACAATGAAGTGTACCGCTATATAGACCTAGTAAGGGAAAGAGCTGGCTTGGACGGTGTGGTAAGCAGTTGGGCACAACATTCCAAAGACCCTGGAAAACCTTTAACCAAGGAAGGAATGAGGGATATTATCCGTCAGGAAAGATTAATTGAGTTGTCCTTTGAAGGAAATAGGTATTGGGACCTGAGAAGATGGAAATTGCTGGAAGACTATATGAATAAGCCTATTAAAGGGTGGAGTGTATTGGTAAACCCTCTTGATGACTATTATACCGTACGGGTGCTACACAACCCAACTTTTAATCAAAAAGATTATTTGTGGCCCATTAGGGAGGAAGAATTGATCAACAACCCCAACCTACAACAAAATCCAGGTTGGTAATCCTTAAATTATGGAATTCAATCAAATTCACCTAGAAACTGAACCAGTAGTTAGCTATAAAGTCCCGATACAAATCGGGACTGCTAACCACCAAAAACTTTAAAATATAAACAAATGAAAAAAATAGTTAGCCTCCTATTTATCGGCCTTTTAATAATGGCTGGTTGTGAAGAAGATTACGAGCACTTGCCAACTACCAAAGACACAGTTGCGCCTAATAAAATAGAAAATTTACAATACGAACCCATTAATGGCGGATTCAACATCACTTACGATCTACCTGCGGACAAAGATGTACTGTATGTTAAAGCCACCTATACAAATTCTAAGGGGGAAACCTCAGAAGTTAGGGCATCTGCCTATAAAAATAAACTTAAAATTGAAGGGTTTGGGGACACCTCGGAAAGAACCGTTAAACTATATGTGGTAGACCGTTCGGAAAACATATCGGAGCCTGTAGTCTTTACTGCATCACCGTTAGAATCACCTGTGAATGTTATTAAAGAGTCTATGAGCATTACGGCCGATTTTGGAGGTGCTAGATTTGAGTGGGTCAATGAACTGCAAACACCTATTTCTATATTGTTGTTTGCCGAAAGCAAAGAGGGAGAATGGAAAGAAGTACAAACTGTTTATACCACTCAATCGGAATCTAGTGCAGCAATAAGGGGATTCGAATCTGTCCCTACTAAGTTTGCTGCTCTTATCAGGGACCGTTACGAAAATACCACGGACACCATTTACCCAGCTAGTCCGGATAAAACCATCATCCCCCTATTTGAGGAGCGTTTGGACAAAACCAAATTTAAGAAGGTAGTGCTTTCCGATGATACTAATTGGGATGCTTGGGAAGGTGATTACTACAACTTCTTTGATGATAAACTGGAAACTATTGTGCATACCCAGGGAGATCATCCAAATCCACAAATCTATACGGTAGATTTAGGGGTTACAGTAAAATTAAGCAGGTTTATACTTCACCAAAGATTTACTCCACAGCTCCACTTTGGCTTTACCCATGGAAACCCGAAGAAATATACGCTTTATGGTGCAAAAGAATTACCTGAAGACAAAGGAAGCTTCGAGGGGTGGATAAAATTAAGGGAATGCGAATCTATTAAACCCTCTGGCTTGCCTATAGGGCAGAATACGGATGAGGATATAGCCCACTTGGATAAAGGGGACGAATATACTTTTGAACTAGATGTACCAGAGATTAGATATTTCAGACTAGCGGTAGATGAAACATGGGATGGCGCAGGATACATCAACGCATCACAGATAACCTTCTGGGGTAATGTCGTTAACGATTAACCAATAGATGGTGAAAGGAGCCAAAAGCAACTATCATTTCGCACTGAAACCATTTGGTGTGAAATGATAGGCCTGGCGACATCCACCCGCCTGAAGGACGTAGTCTGGCAGGTGTAAACAAAAAAATCAACAAAAAATAAAAACCGATGAAAACAATACATCATACATTTAAATTGTTTCTCCTTTTGGTTACTGGGGTTTTCATGTCTTGTCAAGATATGAACGAGGTACATGAAGAATACATCAAGGATGGGGAAATTATCTATACTAACAAAGTAGACTCCTTGTCTACCTATTCAGGGAAAAACCGAGTAAAGATCAAGGGGTATATTACAGGAGCCTTCAACGTTAATGAGATTGTAGTTTCTTGGAATGAGGGAGAAAATCAACAAGTGTTCCCCTATGAAAAATCGGCCCAAGATACCGACTCAATATCCCTTATAGTTACCGAGTTGGAAGAGAATAGCTATGAGTTTAAAGTGACTAGTAAAGATTCTGACGGTAACACCTCCGTTCCCTCTATTGCTTTTGGGACCGCTTATGGAGAAAGGTACCGATCCAATTTAGAACCAAGGTCCATAAATCATGTTGAGGTGGATCAAACCGATATGAAGGTGGTGTTAGCTATCGGAGCCGAGCTTCAAAGGGATACAGAAATTAAGTTTACAACAACCTCTAACGAAGAAGTGGTTGTATCGGTCCCAAAAGAAGAAACCGAAGTGGTTTTAGAGAATATCTCCTTGGACCATTCCGTTCACTACCGTACCTATTACGTTCCTAGTGCAACCAGGAATGGGGAGGAAACCTCAATTGACCAATTTGAATCGGATTGGGAAGAATTAACTATTCCTGCTATTGGTGAAATACTTAACAACCTTCAATTTACCCCTGTTTTGGGAGGCGTTGCAATGAACTGGAGCAACCCTGAAGGTGGCGTCTTGGTATTCACGGTAGAGTATACTGTAGATGGAGTGGTGAAAACTCAAACGGTTACATCCTCCGAGGTAGATGGGGAAGCCATTATTTCTGGAATGGATGAAGGCGAACAGACCATACATATTACTTTGGCCGACGCCTATGGTAACTCCTTTGGCCCTATGGATTACACCGTAACTCCGCAACCAGCACAATTATTAGACAAATCTGCTTGGACGGTGATTGATTTTTCAAGCGAAGAACCAAACGAAGGGGCGCCCAATGGAGTAGCATCCGCTACTATAGATGGTAATGTTAACAGCTTCTGGCATACGCAGTGGGCAGGTGGCAGTCCTGGATATCCACATTACGTTACTATAGATATGGGAGCAGAAAAAACGATCGCGAGTTTTGAGACTTTCCGTAGACAAGGTGATAGCCGGGGACAGACCAAACATCAGTTCCTAGTGAGTTTGGATGGTGAAACTTGGACAGATTTAGGGACTTTTAATATGGACCCAACTACCAATGAGGGACAGGTATATGCCATACCGTCTACCCCAACCGCTAGATATTTTAAATATGTAGCCGTAGAAGGGCCTAATTTCTATGCCTTCTTAGGAGAAATAAACGTATATGGTTTAGAGTAGCCATAACTATCAAATATAATCAGCATAAGAAAAGGGAGGGAATAATTCCCTCCTTTTTTCTTTTAGCAAGGCCTTTAATCACCTATAAAAGAAGCTAACTTCTTACGTATTTTCACCTAATAGGCAACACCTAAACACTTAGTTAACAACCAATTACAAAACTGAAACTGGCTTTCCCTATGGAGTAACATTTAAAAATTAATTTACTATGAAAAACATCTATTTATTATTACTTCTTGTTTGTTTCTCGGCATCCCTAACGGCACAAAGCCATGAAGCTCACGTTCCCATATCCAATACCATCGTGGGAATCTGGGAGCAGACCGGAGCAACCAACCCCAATACAGGGAAACTTACAGAAGTAAAGACCGGAAATTATAAAGTAATTAACGCAAATGGCACCTATTACACCTTTATTATCTGGGGTAATGAAATTTCATCAGCCAATACATCCATTGCACAATATGGCACCTATGAAATCACCTCTAAAAACCTTTTGGAGGAGCAAATAATAGCACATACCATACACCCCAATTTAAATGGTAAAAACAGTACGGTTAAGTTTGAATTAGTTGATAGCAAAACCTTACTGATTTCCTGGACCCCAAATGGAATAGACTGGTTTGATGAAAAATGGACACGCATGCCTTTAGGTAATTAAATAAGGCTTAACAGATAACCCAAATACCAACTACACCCACTGAATCATGAAAAAAGATGTTTTATTTTTTTTAAAAAAGTGTATCCCAATCCTAGCTTTTCTTGCTGGTATCGGGAATAGTAAAGCACAATTGCCCATCACCCCCTATGATGAATTGCCTGGGATTATTATTACCTACAAACCCAACTATCAGGAGTCCTTTCCTGATTGGGCCAAAAAACTCTATCAATATCCGGTAAATTATAAAGAGATAGAAGCCGGATATAAAGCCTATAAAGAGACCGATCCTGGGAAAACACCTATAGAAAGATATTACAAAATATGGAGACGGGTGGTTACCAACTATGTGCTTTCGGACGGAACCATAGCTTTACCAGGAAAAAAAGAAGCCTCTTTAGTAAAAAAAGGCCCTTCCACTAGTCTGAAAGGAAGTGATACTTCCAATTCCAATTGGAGTTTTTTGGGTCCCAGGAACACCTACTGGCTAAACGAGGCCAATAATCCTGAAATCCCTGGTGTAGCTCCATGGCAAGTAAATGTATATTCTGTTGCCGTGGCCAAATCTAACCACAATGTCATCTATACAGGAACCGAAACTGGGTATATTAATAAATCCACTGACAAAGGACAGAACTGGACCCTTATGGCGCCAGATTACTTATTCCTATCAGGAATCACCAGTATCGCAGTACATCCCACCAACCACCATATAGTATATGCCGCTGCCTCTAGGCAGGTTCATAAATCATTGGACGGGGGAGAATCCTGGACTCCTATCCTTAGTTCGGAATTATGGGTAAACCATATTGTTATAGATGAGGAAAATCCGAGCAAAATTTTCATTTCTTCCGATAAAGGAATTCACCTTAGTATGGATGCAGGTCTTACATGGCAACAAAAGGTTTCCAATACCGCCTACGATCTTCAAATAATGCCAGGGAATCCCAATAACATCTTTGCGTTGACTAAAAATAAGTTGGGAAATTTTGAAATGTACGCTTCTAACAATGGAGGAATAAGCTTTAGCAAAATGGAAAGTTTCCCAGCATCGCTTCCGGATCATTCTGGGGGATTGTTGGCCATGTCTGCTGCCAATACCAACATTTTGTATACCACCATGCTTAGCACGGATTCCCCATTACTCTATAAAGGAACTTTAAACGCAGGCACATGGACGTGGACGGAGATCATTGAGTGTGACACCCCCGCTTTTCCCTATAACAATGGTCAGGGATATTACGATCTTGTGCTAGAAATATCACCTAACAACGAAAATGTTTTTATGGTGGGTACCACTACTTTATTTAAAACCAATGACGGTGGAAACTCTTTTGATGCCATTGGCGGCTACTTTGGTCGATTTAGCATCCATCCGGATATCCAGGATATCTATTGGATGCCAGATGATACCGTATATGTTGCCACAGATGGCGGATTGAGCTTTTCCAAGGATGCCTTTGAGACGGATTTCCAACCTTTGATCAATGGCATGGTAGGATCGGACATGTGGGGTTTTGACCAAGGATGGAATGAGGATATTGTGGTAGGAGGACGCTACCACAACGGAAATACGGCAATGGCCGATTTCTACGGGCATAAGGCCCTAAGAATGGGAGGCGCCGAATCTCCCACAGGATGGGTCTTACAAGGAAAAAGCAGGCATGTAGCTTTTAACGACTTAGGCCAAGGATGGATATTGCCAAAAACTGCCGAAGGAGCTCCAGAAGGTAGATTCCACTTTAACAAATATCCCAATATGTTAGAATATGGTGGCAATAGAGGAAGCTTGGTTCATCATCCAAATTACCACGAAATACTCTATATGGGGGAAGGCAATACCCTTTGGATGAGCAATGATATGGGGGTTAACTTCTCTGCCCTAAAGACCTTTACAGATTTAGTGATGGAGGTAGAAGTGAGTTTTATTAACCCAAAGGTGATGTATGTAGATGTTAGAGGTAGTGGGCTATATAAGAGTGAGGACGGCGGACTTACTTGGGTTAGGAAACCAACGCTTACCAGTGCAGAATTTGGAGGAAGCGGGATGAACGGAAGAATTAGCATGGTGGTATCCCCGTATGACGAAAATACCCTCTACGCTACTTATGCCAATGGAACCTGGACCTCCAACAAAGGGAAGGTTTTTAAATCTACCGATGGAGGCGATAACTGGGAGGATATCTCGGGGAGCGTCAATGCCAATACCAAAGTCTTGGTAATACAACCTAGTTCTACCGGAGAAGAACTTGTTTATTTGGTGACCACCAGAGGAGGGGGAGCTCCCTCAAAAATTTACTATAGAACTCCTTCCATGACAGATTGGGCATTATTCTCTAATAATTTTCCGGCCAACTTTAGTGTAAATACAGCCTTGCCTTTTTACAGAGATGCAAAAATTAGAGTGGCTGGCGGAGCTGGTGTATGGGAGAGTTTCCTGCAAGACCAGAATTTTGAACCCGTGCTTAACCCATGGGTAGAAAAGGGACTAAGCAATTGTATGCTAGACACCCTCAATTTTGACGATCATTCCATGCTAAAGCACGAAGGGGCCTCCTGGCAATGGGAAATTACCCCCCAACCTAGTTATATTAGTGACCCCAATATCCGAAATCCTAAAGTAGTATTGGGAGCCCCAGGTACGTACGACGTAACCATGACGGTTACCCAAAATGGCAAGGTATACTCCAAGACCATTAAGGAAATGGTAACTACCACTACTTGCCCGTCCATTACAGACTGTAGTAATCCTGCTTTCCTTCCTAAGGATGAATGGAAACTGTTATTTGTGAACAGCGAGGAAACCAATCAAGGCGGACATGCTACGAACGCTTTTGATGGCGATCCCAATACCATATGGCACTCCCGTTGGAGCACTGGTACAGACCCTTATCCTCATGAATTGCAAATAGATTTAGGCAACTTCTACAGTCTAAGCAAGTTTACCTATCAACCACGTATCCATGGCACTAATGGACGCATCAAGGAATATCAGCTTTATATCAGTTTGGATAACACCAACTGGGGAGAACCTGTTCATACTGGAGAATGGCCCAACACCTCCAGTCCGCAGCACATAAATTTTGATGAGCCTATAAAGGGTCGTTATTTTAGAATAGTAGCCCTCTCCGAGGTTAACAATCAGGTTTTTGCCTCCATAGGGGAATTGGATTTTATAGGCTGCCTAGCAGACAATTGTCCGGGAATAGACAATCCAGATCAGGCAGATTTTGACGGAGATGGAATTGGCGATGCCTGTGATGACGATGATGATAATGATGGCGTACTAGATGTAGACGACCATTGCCCGGAAACCCCTCCTGGTGCGGTGGTTGATGCTAATGGCTGTACTAAATTTTCGCTTCCCGCCAATAATTTTACAGTAGAAGTATTTTCGGAGACCTGTAGAAGTAGCGATAACGGGAAGGTGGTAATAGGTACTAAAACCACCCTGCAATATCGAGCAAGCCTTGTGGGTACTGACTATAACAACACCTATAACTTTTCGGATACCCTTGAAATTACGGACCTAAAATCGGGTACCTACCAACTATGCTTTACGGTAGACGGAGAACCCGATTTTAAACGTTGTTACGATATCGCAATCAGTGAGCCACAGGATATTGCCGTTATGTCGTACTACGATGCAAGTACTAAATCTTTATCGCTTAAAATGTACAATGGATCCAATTACAAGGTTTCGATCAATGACAAAGTATGGGAAACCTCGGAAAGCGAGCTAACACTCCCATTAGAAGACGGGATAAATAAAATTGGCGTCACCACGGAGAAGGATTGCCAGGGGGTATTTGAGAAAGAGATTATACTAGAGAATCAAATTCTAGTATACCCCAACCCTGTGGAGGATTATTTATACCTAAACCTTGGCGAAGACAACTCTAACTTAGTGTTGCTAGAGATATTTGATCAAAGTGGAAAGCTAATTTTATCCAGAAGCCTTGTAGTGAATTACAAAACCGCACAGCTTAACGTAGGGTTCATTTACAGTGGCATCTATGCGGTTCGTTTAACCACCCAAGAGGGAAAGCACAACTTTAAAATAATTAAAAAATGAAACGTTTTATATTAGCTGTATGTATCATGTTTTCCGCCCTTTCCTGTAGTAAGGGCGGAGACACCCCAAAGGAAGAAGAAAATGTAGCCCCTACAGCGGCTAGCCTTGTTTTTCCGTTAAACAATTCCGAATGTATAGAGGGGGTTGTGAAAAGTAAGACTAAAAGCACCGTCAACTTTAAATGGGAAGCTTCCCTACATACGGACACTTATGAGCTGAAATTGAAAAACCTATCTACCGGGAGTAGTATGGGGTACAACACTTCTAAAAATGAACTCCCCATAGAGCTTGAACGAGGGGTAGCGTATTCCTGGTTTATAATCTCTAAAAACAGCGTCTCTGGCGAAATAACTGAAAGCGACACATGGAAATTTTACAATGCCAGTGAGTCAGCATCGTCCTATGCTCCTTTTCCGGCCGAGGTGGTAGCTCCAGAAATTAATGTTGAACTCCCCTATTCCGAAAGCGGGATTACCTTAGAATGGTCTGCCAGCGATGTTGACAATGATATTAGCGCTTTTGATATCTATTTTGGAGTTAGTAAAACACCTGAATTGTACAAGGAAAATATCACTCTTAGTAAACTAGAAAATGTAGCAGTACAAAAGGAAACCACGTATTACTGGAAAGTTACAACCGTAGATTCTCAAGGAAACACCTCTACCTCCAATCTTTTTCAATTTAAGGTGAAATAGCCGTATCCTACGTGAAGGTTTCCAAACTACTCTTTCCGCTTAACCTGCCTGGGAAGTAACTAAGACCTTAGCGTACTATTGAAAAATGTTTTGAAATGGCTTTAGCAATCATACCGAAATTAAAAGGTAGGCTAAAGCCATTTTTATTAGAAGTTGTCTTCACTGGATTAATCAAGTCATTCCATAAAAAACCCTAGCTCTCTTTATGCTTAAGAGTACTAGGGTTTTATAATTAGAAATCGATCAGCGACTAGATCACCACCGTTTTTCCAGGCATAGGAATGTTATACGTCCCATCTGCATTTGGCTGCACCGGCGCTGGGGAATCCCAGGTTAGGTGATCTGGAACCAAAACGATGTTTGACTTCATTGCCTCCTCCAATTTAATGATTTTACCAGAATACGTGGCCATACGTCCTATAATGGCACTCATTGTACTCTTAGCACCATTTTCCGCATCGCTAATTACTCCTTTGTTCCTAATGGATTTAAAAAGCTTCACATGTTCTACTTCGTAAGGGTTAGGGTCGTTTTTACCTCTATGGGTAAAAATTTCGCCACCATTATAGTCTTTAACAAAGGTATTATCACCATAGGTCTCAATAGTCCCTTTGGTACCCTGGAATACCTCGGCTACCCTACTCATTGTTTCCGGATGGTGCCTACACTGACTGGCAATTACAGCTCCACTAGGATAGGTATATTCTACAAAGTGATGGTCATAGATTTCTCCATGGTCTTTTCCAGTACGTACCTGTCTACCTCCCATACCTTGGGCAGAGATAGGGTATTCCCCAATAAACCAGTTGGCTACATCAATATTGTGAATGTGCTGCTCCAAAATATGGTCTCCACACAACCAGTTAAAATAATACCAGTTACGCATTTGGTATTCCAATTCGGATTGTCCGGGCTGTCTTTCCCGTACCCATACACCACCACTGTTCCAATATACTTGTCCGGAAACAATTTTTCCGATCTTATTTTCCTTTATCTGCTGTAGTGCGGCCAAATAGTTGTCCTGGTAATGTCTTTGTAACCCAACAACAACATTTAACTTCTTCTCCTTAGCAACCTTAGCCGCAGCCAACACCTTGCGTACTCCGGGGACATCCGTAGCTACCGGTTTTTCCATAAATACGTGTTTCCCTGCATTTACAGCAAACTCAAAATGCTGAGGCCTAAATCCTGGAGGGGTGGCCAAGATTACCACATCGGCCAAAGCCATCGCTTTTTCCGCTCCATCAAAGCCCACAAACTGATTTCCTTCTGGAACATTGATCCTTTTACTACCGTCAAACGCCCTTTTTATGTTTATTAAACTTCCCTGTAACCTATCCTCAAAGGCATCGGCCATGGCTACCAGTTCCGTATTTGGGTCAGCATTTAACGCCTGAATAGCCGCACCGGTACCACGCCCACCACAACCTACCAAGGCTATCTTCAACATTTTGTCATTGGCAACATTTACCATGGCATTCATTTGCATCGTCGGTAAAACCATCGCTCCGGTAACCAAAGCACTGGTCTTACAAAAATCCCTTCTGCTATTTTTATTGGCAGAAGGCTGTTTGGATGTATCCTCTATTTTCATTTAATATGGTTTATTGGTTTAATTACAAAATACTCCTCCTTTGGCTTCCTATTAGCGCGAAGGCAAACAACAAGGGGTTAAGGTACGCAATTAATGGAAACCGTACAATTTACATTTTAATTTTCATCGAATATAATAGCATATTTCTGCTATGGCATACCCTATTTTAAAACCCCACTCCAATACTTTTTATGTAGCACCAAGGATTTTTAAAAAAACGTCAGCCACCTCGTATAATATCGTTTCTCAATTGTTTAGCAAATGTTATCTTTAACTCCAATTAATAAGAAAGAACAATTCTTTCTTTATGGGAACTACCCACCTAAACTAGAGGACACATACATGGATATAAAAAAAATGACCAAGGAGGAAAAGCGTTTAGAGGAGAACCAGGCTGGTACTAAGGACTGGCACAAATGGGGACCTTATTTAAGTGAGCGCCAATGGGGGACTGTCCGGGAAGACTATAGCCCGGGTGGCGACGCTTGGAATTATTTCTCCCACGATATGTCTCGCAGTAGAACCTATCGCTGGGGCGAGGATGGTATAGCGGGCATCTCGGATCGTTATTGTAATATTTGCTTTGGAATAGCCCTTTGGAATGGAAAGGATACCATTCTTAAGGAACGCCTTTTTGGACTTACCGGCCCACAGGGAAACCATGGGGAGGATGTAAAGGAGTTATACTACTATTTGGAGAATACCCCTTCCCACTCCTATATGAAACACTTGTATAAGTATCCTCAAAACCAGTTCCCCTATAAAGACTTGGTAGATGAAAATGGCAGACGGGGAAAGCAAGATCTGGAATATGAGCTATTGGATACCGGCATCTTTGATAATAATGAATATTTTGATGTATTTACGGAGTATGCCAAGGCAGATGAGCAGGATCTATTAATTAAAATTACCGTATCCAACAGAAGTGAAAAAGCCGCTCCCCTCTATTTACTACCCACTTTGTGGATACGTAATTTTTGGAGTTTTGTTGGCATGCCTCAAAAACCCAGCATTAAAAAGGAAGTGAAAAATGGTGTCCCCTATGTGTCCATTGATCATATTTATGTGGGGCAATACAATATGTATTTTGAAGAACCTTCCCAACTGCTCTTTACCGAAAATGAGACCAATATGGAGAGGGTCTATCTTCAACCCAATGACCACCCCTACAAAAAGGATTTTTTCCACGAGGCGGTAATAAAGGGTGATTTTACGAAAGCAAAGAAAAAACAAGAGGGCACCAAATTTGCGCCGCTCTATAAATTACAGTTAAAGGCGGGTGAAACCAAGACGATAAAATTAAGACTCACCAATGGTAGCTTAGACACTCCATTTGACGATAGTTTTGATACTATTTTTACTGAAAGGACCAAGGAGTCCCAAGCGTTTTTAGAGACCACCTTCCCAGATTCGGATAAAGAATCCTTGGAAATACAGAAGCAGGCCATTGCCGGATTATTATGGACCAAACAGTACTATAATTACGAAGTAGAGAAATGGTTGCAGGGCGATTTCAAGGAATTTCCCCCTTCGCAAAATCGTTGGTTTGGGAGAAATAATCAGTGGCAAACACTGCGTATCCACGATATCCTTTCCATGCCAGATAAATGGGAATACCCTTGGTTTGCAGCTTGGGATACGGCTTTCCATTGTGTCTCCCTTGCACTGGTAGATGCCCATTTTGCCAAGGAACAATTACTTTTATTTACCAAGGAATGGTATATGTCTCCCAGCGGGCAAATTCCGGCATACGAATGGAATTTCAGTGATGTGAATCCGCCTGTACAAGCATGGGCCTCCTTACAGGTTTTTCAACTGGAAAAAAAGAAAACGGGAAAGGGCGACCTTCTATTTTTAAAACGGATGTTCAACAAACTGGCCCTCAACTTCACTTGGTGGGTAAACCGGGTAGACAGTCAGGAAAAGAATGTTTTTGAAGGCGGATTTTTAGGTTTGGATAATATTGGGGTCTTCGATCGCAGCAACGGCGTGCCCGGAGGTGGGGTCTTGGAACAGGTAGACGGCACCTCTTGGATGGCGCTCTATTGCCTTAACATGTTAGAGATGGCCCTAGAGATTTCTTTGGAAGATCAATCTTTTGAAGACATGGCCATGAAATACTTTGGACATTTTGTCTTTATTGCTGAAGCGTTAAATAGCCTGAAAGAAGGAGGTAATGGATCTTGGGACCAGAGTGACGGCTTTTTCTATGACAAGCTTATCTTGCCCAATGGAAAATCGTTCCAGATAAAAGTACGTTCCATATCGGGGCTGTTGTCCCTGGCTGCGGTTCTGAACATAAAAAAAGAGTATTTGGAGAAACTTCCACGTTTCCGAAGGAGCATGGAGTGGTTTAGGAAACACCGGATTGAGACGGCCAAATACCGCGTGATGGAAGAATATACCGAAGGGGAAGATGTACTTCTCTCCCTGGTGCCTAAAGCGCGACTTAACATTCTGATGAACAGCATGCTGAGCGAGAAAGAGTTTTTATCCCCACACGGCATACGATCCCTTTCTAAAGTACATGAGAAACCCTATTCCATCAATATAGAGGGTGTAGATTACAGCATCAATTACGAACCCGCAGAATCCTCTACACGATTATTTGGGGGCAACTCTAACTGGAGGGGTCCTATTTGGATGCCCATGAATTACTTGTTCTTGGACTCTTTACGGGAATATCACAGTTACTTTGGGGACAAGCTAATGTTTAACTTCCCGTCAGAAGGAGGTGAAAAAATGAACCTAAAGAATATAAGTGATCAAATAGGAGAGCGACTTACTCAATTATTTAAACAGGATGCCGAAGGCAATAGACCTATCCATAAATTACATCAAGAGAAGTACAAAGACCCTTATTTTAAGGAGTTGGTGCTGTTTTACGAGTATTTTGATGGGAATAATGGACGTGGAGCAGGCGCTTCCCACCAAACGGGATGGACGGCTTTAGTAGCTAATTTATTGGACGATATCAGCTAAAAACAACCATTAAACTCCGCTTGGAAGTACTTTTTCAAGTGGAGTTTTTTTCTATATGTTATCAGCCTAAAAGTGCTTGTGGCAGACAAAAAACTGTATATCCACATCAATAAAAAGTCCGGCAGCGAGTTTTGGAGGGAGTTGGAAGTTTATAAATTATTTGGATGTTGATCCATCTAATATCCTTGTTTACTATGGGATTTGACCCCTACGTATTCTGAATCTCCATGTTATTTAAACTCTATGCCAAAAAAGGAAGACGGTTGGGCTGTTCCATGAAACACTGTTTTATACCTCATAGCGATGGAGAAAAATTACTCCACAAACCTTAAACCTTGAACTTTAAACCTTCAACTCTAGTCTACCTCGGCCAAGGCTTCATTTATAAGGTTCATCACACTTTCTGAGGGATTTGCGTTATGCGTAATAGCCAATCGTTCTTGCTCCCGTTGGATAAGGTTCTTAAATCGGTTTCCGCTAATATTGCCCTCCTTAAACTCTATTAACGCCATAAACCACTTAAAGTAGGGAAAGGAAACATAGGTTTTAAGAACACCACTTTCCTTTTCCAATAAATTATATCGATTTAAAGTCTTTTTCGCTTGCTTATAGTCCCCTAAATGGAGGAGGGTTTCCAAATAGGTTCTGAAGAATCGGTTCCAATTATGCTCCAAAATATCTTTCTCATTGAGCTCTAATTGGTTCTCCGCATATCGCTTGGCGTTTTTATACTCCCCATTATCGTTATAACATTTCATCAAAGAGGAGATAAAAAGCGATTTATTGTACTTATTAGACATTTGTCTGGCAAATGGCAGCGCTTCTTTAAGTAAACGTAAAGCCTGTTGGGGTCTACCCAACTTCAAAAGGTTAAAACAATAATTATTGAGGTACATAATATAATCGTGCCCCTGCTCACTAATGGAAAGCTGGCCGTAATACAAGGCTAAATCGTATTTATGGAGTCGCATTAGGATGAGTTGCCGGTTACCATAGAAATTAAGCAACAGCTTTCGGGAATAATACCTGCCATTTACCAGCTCTTCCTCCAGCTCATCATAGCAGGCTATGGTTTCCTCCAAAAGTTCTTTCTCCAGAAGGGCCAAGTAAGAAAATAGAATTAAGGCTTGGTACCTATTATATCCGTCCAGGTCATCGGAACGAAACAACCGCTTTAGCCAAGGTGCCCATTTTAGCGCATTTTCCGTGAGTTTAGTACGGTGGTAGTCGGCAACAATATCTGAAGTTGCCTGTGTCATCCTATTGCTTATATCCTTGCAACGGATATAATCGTCATGGTAATTATGTACAAACCTATTGATTAATTCGTAATCGTTGAGCCTGACACGGACCAGTAAAAAATTCAGGTAATTTTTTACCACCTCATAAAACCGGATAAAGTGAAAATGATGGGGGTCGTAGTTTTTTATATGTTTGAGAAGTTCCGTTTCCTCCTCCGAGGAGATGGTATCCGTTCTTATCTGATTGTCAAAATAATTTAAGCGCTTATAGTAATTATCGGTACAATATTCCCCTAGTCGCAATTGCATCCAGTTCATTAGGTGCGAATATTTTCGCTTGTCTATTTCAACATTATAGGACTTTGGTTTATCACAATGGAGCACATTGTGTTTAACCACCTTAAAGATTCGGCTACGATCACTATCCTGAAACCTCTCAGAGCGCTCCAAGAGAAGCACTTCATGGGGCAGCAAGGCATCAACATATTCCGAAAATTTCTTTAACCTCATGGTTCTAGTACCTTATACTTAGCATATTAACTTTCCAATTAGTGAGGCATTCTTGCCCTCCCGGCAGGCTAACCAAACTACTGTTACCTTACCTCCCTATAGGCTTTACATACCTACAGTACCAACCCTCCATCTACACTTAGGGTAGTGCCATTTATAAAACTGGCCTCTTCCGAGGAAAGAAA
This sequence comes from Arenibacter lacus, assembly GCF_008711145.1. Classification (NCBI taxonomy): domain Bacteria; kingdom Pseudomonadati; phylum Bacteroidota; class Flavobacteriia; order Flavobacteriales; family Flavobacteriaceae; genus Arenibacter; species Arenibacter lacus. The sequence continues at coordinate 16,600 of NZ_VVIN01000031.1, read as the reverse complement.
TACATAGGCATTGGCAATGTCCTCTGGTTTTCCCAATCGGCCCAGGGGAGTTTTGGATTCCAGATCTACGATAACTTTTTCCGGTATGGTCTCTACCATATCAGTTGCAATAAATCCGGGGGCAACTGCATTAACATTAATACCCTTTCTTCCCAATTCCCGTGCCCATACCTTGGTAAGCCCTATCACCCCTGCTTTAGTTGCTACATAATTACTTTGCCCAAAATTACCATACAGCCCTACAATGGAAGACGCGTTTACAATTTTACCGCTTCCCTGTTCCACCATATGGTTAGAAATTACCTGGGTACAGTTAAACACTCCTGTAAGGTTTACATCCAATACGGACTGCCATTGCTCTTGGGTCATTTTTTTTAAAGTGGCATCCCTGGTTATTCCGGCATTATTTATAAGGATATCAATAGTTCCATACTCCTCTATAACCTGCGAAACGGCCTTTTCTACCTCGGTAATTTTCACGGTATCTACTTTAAAGAATTTTAGCGCTTTGCCCTTGTTCTCCTCCATGAGCCTATTACCTGCTTCGGTATTGATATCCCAGCAAATCACTTGGGCGCCTTCCTCTAAAAATCTTTTTACGGTAACTTTTCCAATACCGTTTGCACCTCCAGTAACAATGGCTACTTTACCTTTTAATCTATTCATCTTTTGAAGTTTTACCTCAAATCTATCGTTTATTTGTCCATTAAAAATAAACAAAAACAAATATCAGCTATGGACTTTTTAATTAATTTGTCACATATTTACCTATAATCCATTATTATATTGCGTATTAGCTTCGTTAATCAACACATGGACTATTGTCCCAATAGAGCAGAATAAGATGATACCCCCTACATTAACACCTCTATATAGAGCAATGAATTATTAGCAGTAATAGTATTCAATCAAACTAAAACACCCTCTAAAACCCTTAAAAAAAGGATGTTACAATCAATAACCCCTATAATATGTTCAATTTTAAGCTATTCATTTCACAATAATCCCTAAAGAATCTTATGCTCCAGTTGGCAAAAGTCCATACCATAATTTTGACAAATGGATATAGCTTCTCATTTCTTTGTTTCTATATTGGTCAAAACAATGTGTAAATCTATTATAAGGTTTGTTCCGAATTTAAAATTTAAAGTGCAAAAATATTAGCCATTCCACAATATGAATGATAACTACCCTCTTTTTACCTTATTATCCCTCACGCTCTTCATGGGCGTATTATTCTATTTGGTAATAAAGTCCAGAATTAAAAATGAAAGCATAGAGACCTATGCCTTGGGAAGCAAGAGTTTCTCGTCCTTTTCGGTAGCCCTCTCCTTAGCGGCCTCATTAACCAGCGCGGCCACCTTTATTATCAATCCAGGTTTTATTGCGCTCTATGGTTTCAGTGCTTATTTAACCTTTGGAGTTGTAATGCCCCTGTCCATATTTGTGGCGCTTATCATATTAATGAAGCGCTTCCGTCAATACGGCATCAATGTAAAATCGCTCACCATTGCAGACTGGGTAGGAAAAAGATACGGCTCTACCTTTTTAAAGATCCTATTTGGGTTTTTAAGCACTCTTTTAATTACCTTCATTGTACTTATTTGTGTGGGTATCACCAAGGTTTTGTCCAAGGCCCTAGATGCAGATGAATTAACTATCCTTATTATCCTGGTGGTAGTGGTATTCTCCTATATGATTGCAGGGGGAGCCAATTCCATGGTCTACACCAACTCCCTTCAGGCTGTAATGATGATTGCGGTAGCCGTTATATTATTGGGATCCGGGGCAGAGTATCTATATAATACTGGCGGAGAAGGGATTATTGCGCGACTTGCAAAGATAGACCCCAATTTAACAAAGACCTTTAATACAGAAAGTCCACTTTTTCGCGACTTCTTTGAAGTAGTCATTTGTAACGCCATTGTTGGGATCGCTATTGTTTGTCAACCACACATCCTTACCAAATCGCTCCTCATTAAAAAAGACGCCCAGGTAAACAGGTTTTTGGCGTACTCTATCCTTATTTTAATTGTCTTCTTTTCCGTAGTAATCACCGGCTTCTATGCCCGTCTTAGCTTTCCAGACCTTCTATACAACAATGAGTTATTAAAAATGGACGGAATTATCCCGGCCTATGTGGTAGATAGGTTTCCAATCTATATAGGCATCCTAGTCATTTTAGGCCTCATAGCCGCTGGTCTTTCTACCTTGGAAGGACTTATACAGGCAATACCTACCACCTTAACCAACGATCTTATACTGCCCATTTTAGGAAGACATAAAAAGGGCATACCCGCCATCCAGATCAATTGGATAGTCACCTTTATTGTGGCTATTGCGGCGATTGTGCTATCGTACCAACAATTAGTGAGTCCTAGTCTCAGTGTGGGTATTTTTGCACAGAACGGGGTTTATGCCTTCTTCTCAGCTGCTTTTGTCCCCGTATTCTTTGGCATTTTCACCAAAACCAATAACCCGTATGTACCCATAGTAGCCTCCCTAGTTGCAGTAGTTACCCATTTTGGGATTTATTATTTGGAGCTCACCCCATATATGGAGGGCGCCACAGTAAAGAATCCTGCCATTGCATCGGCCATTGCCCTAATAGTCTCTACTGCGGTGGGTACCTTAATCTATGTTGTTAAACCAATGAAAGTTAGCGCCTATGCCACCTAAGCCTATTTCTTTATGCATATTACTTATTTCCCTAACCACACTTATGGGACAGCCACTAGAAAGATCTCAGATTTTCCTACCCAAGAGCAAGGTAAACCTTAGCTATGTACAGGCCGGACAAGGGGAACATACCCTTGTTTTGGTTCACGGATTGGGCAGTAATTCCAAGGCATTCACTAAAAACATAGGGGAGCTTTCCAAAAAAACACGGGTAATAGCCATAGACCTTCCCGGCTTTGGGGATACGGAACCTGGGGAATTTGTTCCTGGAATGGATAATTATGCCCATACCATAGCAGAATTCGTATCCCTTAAAGGATTAGACAAGATAAGCCTAGTAGGACATAGCATGGGCGGACAGATCGCCATGCACCTAGCTGCCACCCATCAACCGGAATGGCTACGGCAATTGGTACTGTTGGCTCCTGCTGGGGTGGAACAGTTTACAGCAGCAGAAAAAGAATGGTTCCATGCCGTAGTGAATGAAGCCTTTTACCTCAACTTAACGGATGAGCAGATAGAACAGAATTTCGACCTCAATTTTTATGGGAATAAGCTCCCCAAAGATGCCCAGTTTATGCTACAGGATCGTTTAGAAATAAAAGAGGACTTAGAACAATACAAACAATATGTTGCTACCGTGGTAAAAAGTATCCACGCTATGTTGAAGGAGCCTGTATATCATCAAATTGAAAACATAAAGGTTCCTGTGAAGGTGGTATTTGGTAAGGAAGACAAACTGATTCCTAATAAAATACTACACCCCCAACTAACTACGGAAGGTCTTGTAGAATCTCTAACAATGGATTATCCCACTATAGACCACGTTCTTTTGGAGCAGGCAGGGCATTTTGTGCAATGGGACCAAAGCGAGGCAGTGAATAGCATCATCCTAAAAGACATTAATTAATATGATTTGCCAGTAATAATTGAGTATTAGAAAAACCATTTAAACTAATTAACCACTAAATACTAAACCCATGAAACAACTAACTTTAGCAATACTTTATTTTGCGGGGCTGTTCGCAATGAACGCTCAGCAGGTAACGGTTACCGGAAAGGTGACCGACCAAGAAGGGACTGGCCTATCCGGGGCCACTATTTACGCCGTGGAGATTGGTGTAGGCACCACGGCCGATATAGATGGCAATTACCAATTTACCGTTCCTGCAGGCCGACTCTTAATTGAGGCATCCTATGTAGGATTTTCAGCAGTCTCCCAACAAGTAGAGGTTACCGAGGGCACTGTACTAAACTTTACACTGGCTGAAGGGAACGCCCTAGACGAAGTAGTAATTTACTCGGGCTCCAAGAAGGCCGAAAAACTAACGAGCTCTACTGCCACCATTATTACCATAAGTGCTAGAGAAATAAATGAATACGCCGGGAATCCTGCCGAGTTATTGGCTAGGAAAAAAGGAATCGATTATTTTAGGGCGGGTATTGCTGCCCCAGCATTTAATATCCGGGGGTTTAATTCTAACTTCAATTCCAAAAACCTACAGGTAGTAGACAATAGGTTTTCTACCCTCATCGCAACCGGACTCCCCATGGGCCCCTTAACCACCACCATTAAGGAAGATACCGAGCAGGTAGAATTAATATTGGGACCCAATGCTACACTTTACGGCCCCAACGCCCATAACGGCTTAATCAACACCATTACCAAAGACCCCCGTAAGCACCAAGGTATTACTATAGCAGGGAATCTAGGAGTCACTGGAGATGGGGATGCCTACTATTCCGGGAGGGCACGGTTTGCAAAAAAATTCAACGATAAATGGGCCTTTAAAGCCACTGGAGAATATACCAAAGCCACCGAATTCCACTATGCAGATTCGGTTTATATAGACCGAAAGGCAGCCGACGGAAGTCCTGGAACAGACGGGGTGAAGGAAGCCTACCCAGAGTTTCAACTAGATCCTAAAGTAGAATTCTTTAAGACCGAAGCCAGCGCCTATTTTACCCCTACCGCAGGGACGGATTTTATTGCCACCTATGGACATAGCAACAGCACCTACCTATCCCCTACCAACGTAGGAAGAAACCAGATAAAAGATTGGCGAATCAGTTTTTACCAGTTGCGATTTAACACCAAAAACTTCTTTGCTCAGACCTATTTTACTACCAGTAAAACCGATGACACCTACTCTATAGACGACCGCACCAAACAATACTACAGAGGGATAGATGCTGGTATGTCCCCAGAAGATGCAGCGGGCGATTTCTCCTATGCCAGTGGGGCTTTGTTTAAGGACGATTCTAAAAGATGGAATGCGGAAATGCAGTACAGCAATACCCTCTTTGAGAATTTGGATCTAATTACCGGCCTTCAATATCAAAAAGATATGGCCAATAGTAAAGGCACCTATTTGTTGGACCAAACAGATGATGATACTATAGATGTTTCCCAATTGGGAGGTTACCTACACTTAAATTACGATTTTGGAAACGGGTTTAAGACACTTGCCGCAGCCAGAGTAGACCATCACGATATTTACGGCACCAACTTTATCCCTAAATTGGGGATGGTAAAGGAACTGGAAAGAGGGAGCTTTAGGTTCACCTACGGCCAAGGAATTGCCTCCCCAACCATCCTAAATATGTACGGCGACCTGTTCTCCGGTCTTATACTAGGTAATGCGGAAGGCTTTACTTTAACAGACGGAACCAAGATTGCCCCACAAGATGTAGAAAAGGTGAGCACCTATGAAATTGGATACCGGGGCAGCCTTGCCGATAAATTATATACGGATGTAAATGCGTATTATAACATTAACAAAGACTTCCTAAGCCCTGTAACCGTAGTTGGAGTAACCACGCACCGTGGGGATACCCCTATAGAGGAGGTGCAGTCCGGATATGCTTTTTACAACGGATTGGTGGCTACCTATATCAACTTTGGGGAAGTTAACACCTACGGGGCAGATCTTAGCCTTACCTATGTCTTTAACCCGCAATGGAATATGACCGCTAATTACTCCTACTTTGATTATTCCTATGATGAAAACAATATGGAAAATGACTTCAATAAGGACGGTGAAGTGAATTTCATGGATTTTCTGGTAAACGCTCCCAAAAATAAAGGAGGCCTTGGGATTAATTACAACGGCTCCCGCTTTTTTGGTTCTGTATTTGGAAGAACCGTACAGAAGTATAATTACTTCTCTAGCTTCCAGATTGCATCGGAAACCATTCCAGGAATGTCCTATAGGGGTGTCCCAATTGTAGAAAATGCTCCTAGTGGTGATTCATACAACTACGGACCTTTGGGCGGATTTGTAACCATGGACCTCAATATTGGCTACAGGGTGAGCGATAAGGTTACCATTTCCATGGCAGCCACCAACCTCTTTAACCAGGAATTACGCGAATTCACCGCTGCAGCTCCAACCAAAGGATTGTACGTTCTAGAGACTAAAATTCATTTGGATTAAAAGCACTAAACAACCTAATAACACAAGATCTGACCCCAGAAGTGGTCGCAAATTTGAAAAACTGACTGCCGTAAGACCAGTATACTGGCCTCTACCTACCGCAGGTAGCGGCAGTTTAAGTTTACCCGCAAAAAAAATATAAATAGCTGCATATATAATGAGCATGACCGAAATCTGGTCGCCAGCCCGAAAGATTCATTCTGGCGGGCAAATAATTGTGAAGATATGCGAATCGCACCCGCCAGAACGACCTAGTCGGGCTGGTATGTCCGCTAAAAAACAATATATATCTACATATGAAAAATGCTAAGATAATCTCCTCAGGGATGTACGTCCCTGAGCTTACCCTTCCTAACGCATATTTTAACGAACTTTTAGGCGAGGATGTGGATACCTGGCTACGGGAGAATGTAAATATTTACGAACGCCATTGGTGCCACGAGAATGAATCTACCGCAGATTTGTGCCTGAACGCCTCCAAAGAAGCCTTGCAAAATGCTAATTTAAAGGCAACTGAAATTGATTTGATCATTGTGGCTACAGACACCCCGGAATACATCTCCCCGTCCACTGCCGCAGTATTACAGCACCGGTTGGGGGCCTCCAATGCCGGAACTTTTGATTTGAATTCTGCCTGTGCCGGATTTGTTACAGCTACGGAAACCGCCACCCACTACATTCGCAGCGGATCAGTTTCTAAGGTGCTGGTAGTGGGCGCCTATGCCATGAGTAAATACTTGGATACTACCGATAAAAAAACAGTTACCCTATTTGCCGATGGTGCCGGAGCGGTAGTACTCACCGCCACCGAGGAGCCCAACAAGGGCCATCAGGCAGGAAAACTAATCTCTCAAGGACAGTATGCCGATTGGATGGGGATTTATGCCGGGGCCACCAAAAAACCCTTGAGCAAGGAGGTCTTAGAACAAAAAGACCATAAATTGAAATTTATTAAAAAATTCCCGCCCGAATTAAATCCTACAATGTGGAGCGGACTGGCCCGCGAAATGGCTAAAAATATGGAAATTGACCTTCAGGAGGTAGACCAGTTTTTTATTACGCAAATCAATATCAATGCCATCTGGGAAACGCTTCGTATCTTGGAAGTGGACAAAGACAAGGCTCATACCGTGATGAAACATTATGGATATACCGGATCGGCCTGTATTCCCATGGCCTTCCATGAAGCTTGGGAACAACAAAAAATAAAGGAGGGCGACACCCTATTCTTTATTGGATCTGGAGGCGGACTGGCGTTTGCCGCAAATGCATTTATACTATGATTAATACCTTTGATTGGTTTAAGAAATGGGCAGGCTACACCCCGGAGAAAATTGCTGTAAAGGACGCAGACTCTGGGCAAAGCCTATCCTATACTGACCTCAATACAGCAGGGAATGCCCTTGCCTATTACTGGCAAAAAGAAGTTGAGCTACAAATTGGAGACCGAGTGGCGATTATTGCAGAAAACCACTTGGCTCAGGTAATCCTTTTTGCCGCAGCGCAAAAAAGCGGAATTGTCTTAGTGCCGATTAATTTTAGATTGGCACCCAAAGAGATAAGTACGCTCCTAAGCGACGCCCAGTGTAAATTGGCGTATATGGATGGCAGCATAGCTGAAGAACGTCTAGAGTACCAAACCATTTACAAAAACCTCAACTCGGTCTACGCTTTTATTGGAAAAGAGACTGCCCCCTTAATCCAGCCTGAAATTAGTGAGGAATCGCCAGTATTTATCCTCTACACCAGTGGAACTACCGGTCTGCCCAAGGGCACTGTATACACCCATAAAATGCTTTTTTGGAACAGCATTAATACTACCCAAAGTCTGTTGATCAACAACAACACCACTACCCTTAATTGTATGCCTCTCTTCCATACCGGGGGGTGGAATGTATTATTAACCCCTGTACTACATAGGGGCGGGACGGTACTAATGTTTAAAAAGTTTGAACCTCTGAACGTCCTCAATTGCATTATAACGGAACAGCTAGATTTGTTTATGGCGGTCCCCACCATGTTAAAAATGATGGTGGAGCTGGAGGGTTTTGAAAAGGCAGATATCAGTTGTTTAAATTATATTATCGTAGGAGGTGAAAGCATGCCCTTGCCCCTCATTGAAACTTTTCATGCAAAGCATGTTCCCATCCGCCAAGGCTACGGACTAACGGAAGCCGGCCCCAATTTAACCTCCTTGCATCAGAACGAAGCAGCAAGGAAGCAAGGTTCCATTGGCAAGCCTAATTTTTATGTGGAAATTCGCATCGTGAACGAAGAAGGTTTGGATGTAGCTCCCAATACGCCTGGAGAAATTCTGATTGGCGGCCCCATGGTAATGCCCAAATACTGGCAGAACAAGGAGGCCACCGATAACGCAAAACTAGGCCGATGGCTGCGTACCGGGGACATAGGTAGAATGGATGGGGAGGGGTTTATCTATATCATGGATCGCAAAAAAAACATGTATATCAGTGGGGCAGAAAACGTATATCCCGCAGAGGTAGAACGGGCATTGTTGCAACACCCGGCCGTAAAGGAAGCGGTGGTAATAGCAGCACCTCATCCCAAATGGGGAGAATGTGGTATCGCCTTTATTGTGAGCAATGAAAATATTTCCGATGGGGATTTAGAAGACCATTGCAAGGAGCAACTGGCAAAGTTTAAAATCCCATCCCAATTTCACTTTGTAGCTAGCATCCCTAAAAACGATACGGGAAAAATTGACCGCAAAGCGATACGACTGCAATATCTAAACAAAGTATCTTAGGTTAGCATCCAGTACTAATGACTGCCAAGTGGCAGGAAAATAAAAAGACCTGCTAGGGATAACTGTCCTAGCAGGTCTTTTTTTGAATTACAATTAGTCATGATCCCTTCCTACCCCAGTTCCCATTCCAAATCGAAACTAATGGTAATAGCATCATGGACTACTATTAAGCCCAGGGCTTTTTTGGGTGCCTTAAGCTTAAAATCACTTAAACCTAATGTAAGGTCCCCCGTAATACGACCCGGTTCTTCCTGAGCTTTCATCACTGGAATCTTATAGGTATTGGTGTTACCGGCAATGGTAATATCTACCGTAGCCATTAACTGTTTGTCATCTTTTAAATCCCCTTCCAATGTCCTTAGTTTTAAAAGAAGCTCTGGGTACTCCTTGGATTTTAAAAGCGCATGAAAATCTCTATTAATCCCATTACTTCCACAGTCGAACCCCAAATTATTAAGGACTAAAGTAGCCTCCTTAAAAATGTATTTGGAACCCATCTTTTCATAATGAACCGGGATTGGCTTCTGTAATCCGTTGGTATCAAAATTACAGTTGAAGGTGTTGATATTGGTAGTCCCCGAAATCATTAACCTGCTCTCTGGGGCAATGGTAACCGTAGTGGGGTTGTTTATAGAGTCCTTTACATTAAACGCAAGTAGCAAAAATAAAGTAGCAATTCCCAGTACCTTTTTCATAAGCTGTATTTTATGAATTTTCCAGTGAATTTAAAGTTTTCCTAGGCGCAACCTATTCATTGCGCCCAGGCAAAACCTGTTATATTAGAACCTTTTAATTAATTCTTTACAATTAAAAACTGATAACCGCTTCTACCATCAATCCCTTAAACTCGCCATCGTTAAAGATACTAGTTGTTGGGAAATCGCTATACTGATGGTTTACATACTCTAACTTAGCAAGAATATTTTTGGTCATAAACCATCCTGCACCCAACTGGAACCGAGAGATATCGATCTCATCCCCGCTTATTTCCTCGGCATTTACCACATTGTATCTACCTCCCAAGTATAGGTTTTCATCCTTGCCAAATCGGTAGATTAATTCACCTGCATACTGCGTGGCAGTCCTGTTGGTTAACTCGGTATTCGCTTTTCCACTGGTATGCTCAAAGGTTCCAAAAAACTCCAATCCTTTATATTTTACAAATGGATTGATCATAAACGCAGTTACTTTATTTCTCATATTGGGGTTATACCTTCCAGATCTAAAGTTACGGGTGGTAGTAGCCTCATTATCCTCTATAACATAGTAATATCTAGATCCGGCACGGTCTGCGGTGTACAAATAAGAGTTTTGAACATATCCCGTGGTATAAACAGACCCCGTGATTCGATACCTTAAATCGTCATTCGCCTGTTTGTCGTATCCTAGTTTTGCCAAGAAAGAGGCTCCTCCGGTAGACCCGTCTACTTTGTTAACAGCCTGATTTAGCTTACCGTTAGTCATCCCCAACATACTAATAAAGCCATTTTTCTGGAAATACACTTCCCCTCCTACCTCAGTGGTAAAAGCATCCATAATAAGGTTCCCTACAAAAGGGTTGTACATGGCCTGGGCGTTGTCGGTTCTTCTAAAGTGGGCATCCCCATAGTTGTTTTCCATGTGTCCCACCTTAATGGTCACATACTTCATTACATCTTCCATAAATCCTTCACGGACAAAATCCAATTTGTCTATCTGGAAGTATCCTCCCTTTACATAAGGCTCTGGATGGTGTCTTGAGGACAAATAAGTTCTTAAATGCATTCTTATTCCATCGAACAAGGCTACGTCCAAATCCAGGTTAGCGGTCGCTAGGTTAAAGTTGTATCCAATATCCTTAAGGGCTACAGCGCCAGAATTACTGTGATCTATTGCTTGATACTGCAGGGTAGACGATCCCCCAATTCTTACTTTTACTCCATCAAACGTGGAGACAGTATCCTTTGGCGCTTCAAACACATTAATTCCATTTTTATCGGGTTGCCTATAATTATCAAGATTACGGCTTTGCGCGTTTAAACCAACTCCGGTTACTACTAGAACTGCACAAACTGCTTGTTTAAAAAATGATTTCATACTTCTATATTTAATTGATATTTATTCTATTTACTTAAAACGGTATTAAATTCTATGGTGATTTCATCCCCAGTGGTAATGGTACCAAACATTGCTTTTGGGGGATCAATTTTAAAATCGGTCATCTTAATATTCTTTGATCCTTTTAGGATTGCCTTGTTAGCATCCAACACTACCTTTAGATCTAAAGGAATCTCCTTCTTCACTCCGGCTATAGTGAGGTCACCCAGTACTGCTACATTGAATCCTCCATTGCCGTCAGATTTTACTTCCTTTATCTTAGTTAACTGAAACCGAATTTTCTTATTCGAATTACTCTTTAATGCTTTGAAAGCGTTCTTATCCATGGCCGACTTGCCACTTTTTAGACTTTCGGTTACTATTTCGATACTTAGCTGCTCCAATTCCCCCAACTCGGCCTTGTTGAAAATTAACACTCCTGATTGGTCTTGGGCTACCATCTCCCAATCGTGTAAACTAGAGGTTCCTTGTATCACTAAGGACGATTCGGCATTCACAAGCTCATATTTCTGGGCACTTACGCTACTGTTAGTCAGTAAGAACATAAATAAGATCCCAGTTAGCATCCTGCTGAAATTAAATTCTCTCATAATGGTTTGTTTTAATATTATGCTGCAAATCTCTAGCTATTGCTCCCTATAAAGAATGACATTTATCATCCTTCTTGGTAGAAGTTCTATCCCTTCCCTTTATTTATCTTCTTGTTTGGTAATAAGTGACAGCTTTCATCACCCTAAGCACCTGTCCCACAATTCTTTTATGTAAACTGTAGGAATTATGGATGGGTTTTAGAATTATTTTGACTTTTATTTGGTAAGTGAAAAAAAGTTGAAATTCACTTAATATTTAGCAATTCTAGATAGGGATGTTCAGCACTTAGGCATTCTGGGGGGAGGTAATGGTACTATTTAAAATGAATAAGCTCCTTCCCTTGGTTAAGGGAAGGAGCTTATTGATTATTTTACCAGACATTTTATTCCAACACTGATCTTATTTCGGTTAATTCGGGTTCTGAAAACACTATATTGTTAAGTGCTTCCAAATTGTTGAGGAGTTGTTCTTGTGTACTAACCCCTACTAGGACACTAGAAATGCGTTGATCTTTCAATAACCAAGCAATGGCCATTTGAGCCAAACTCTGCCCGCGTTTTTTTGCAATGGCATTCAATTGGCTTACTTTGGATAGCATTTCAGGGGTGATTTGCTCTTCTTTAAGATAACGCCCATCTTTTTTAGCGCGACTCCCCTCTGGAATACCGTCTAAGTATTTATTGGTAAGGATCCCCTGCTCTAAGGGCGAGAAAGCAATGGCGCCCATTCCTTGTTTATCCAATTCTTGTAGCAGTCCATCCTCTACCCACCTATCCATCATATTATACCTCGGTTGGTGAATTAACAAAGGAGTACCTAGATCCTTCATTATTTTTGCCGCTTTGGCGGTCAATTCCGCGGGGTATTGGGAAATTCCCGCATAGAGCGCTTTCCCACTTTGCACCAAATGGTGGAGGGCTCCCATGGTTTCTTCCAAAGGAGTCTCTGGATCTGGCCTGTGATGGTAAAAAATATCCACATACTCCAGCTCCATCCGTTTAAGACTTTGATTACAGGAAGCCACCAGGTATTTACGAGATCCATAATTACCATAGGGGCCGGGCCACATATCCCAGCCTGCTTTACTAGAAATTAGAAGCTCGTCCCGGTAAGGTTGAAAATCTTCTTTAAAAATTCGGCCAAAGTTTTCTTCAGCCGCACCGTATGGCGGACCGTAGTTATTAGCCAAATCAAAATGGGTAATCCCGTTGTCAAAAGCACAGCGCAATAACCCCCTTCCCGTTTCCAGATCATTGGTATGGCCAAAATTGTGCCACAGGCCTAGGGAAATCACGGGCAAAAGAAGACCGCTATTACCACATCTGCGGTACTGCATATCATTATAACGTGCATCGTTGGCTTTATATGGCCTTGGGCCAAAAGAATCGTTTACCTTCATGTTGGTTGTTTTCTTTAGTACGTAGTTAATATAAATAAGGTGCCTCACAGCACCCAAAGAGAAGTCTAAGATAAAAAAACTTTTATGGAGAGAGCGTTCACCCCAATCTAATGGCCTCCCTTCCCATTTCACCGATGATGGATACAATTATTTCGTTATCTGTGAAGGCTACCTGCTTAAATCGTCAATAAAGCCACCTACCGCTTATCACTAATTAGTTTTAAATCTTCCAAAAGATGCTGGTAACTTACCCTACTGTAGCGACCACCATTTTAGGTAGAGGATCGAGCAAAGAGTATGCCCGACAAACAAAAGATCAATGCAAAAAAACCGCTTATCAGAAATACACCCAATACACTTGGGGTCCATGAAATTATAGGTGGTGGCCAAACTATAAGGGCAATTACAGTTACCAACAATTGTACTAGTGCCAGTACGTACATGGTAATTGCCATTCCCTTGGACCTGAATCGGGAAATGTATGTCCCTACCAAACCTATAATAAAAATAGCCGCGAAAAGTCTATTTACCTCCTGGTTTTCACTGCCAATTATCCCCACAGCAGCATTTACCCAAAATAATAGGAAAGCCCCTAACAGCCCTATAATCAATGCTATTCTATACCGTATAGAGGTAGCGTTTGTCGCGATTAGTTCATAGGCCGTTCCAATACCGAGTAATGCAGCCCCCATTAACAAGAAATCCGAAGCCCTCCACTTTACCTCATCGGTAAATTGCATGGCGATAAGGGGTATCAACAGCACCAATGCAGTGAAGGCTAACCATCCCAACATACGTTTTACAGTCTTTGTCATCGTGTTTGATTTTTATAATTTATACAGCCGAGTTTAATCTTTCCTCCCCCCTATAGGTTATTAAATTCATATAAAAAAAGGTCAACAATCCAAGGAATCATGCTTCCCACAGTCCCTTAAAAATATACTTGTATGAACCAAATTAGAGGATGTTACAGCTTCTGACATTCCCATTCCAGAACCAGCGTTTTAAATGTACTAGTTTTAAGGCCCACTCTTTTCCAATTTCAGAAATCTTACAGCGTTCTCATAAAATATCTTACGCTTATCCTCTTCCGTCAAAAACTCATAACTCTGTAACTTCTCAATACTTTTTTCAATGGCATGCGGCCACACCATCTGATCCGAACCAAACATAACCCGATCTAATAATCCATACTGCTTCGCCTTTTTTAAAAAGCTTTCTGCATAATCCATGGGCTGCTCGTGCACCCACAAAATTACTCCTAGATCGGCATAAAGCTGAGAATATTGTAGCATCATGCGCAAGGCATTTTCATAAAAAACCTCTCCGGCATGCATCATATAAATTCTAAGTTTAGGGTATTGGGCCAAGACATTTTCTAGGGTCAATGGGTCCCCCAACCGAAGTCTAAAGTCTGGACAACACCTATACGTTACATCCATAGGACCTCCACCGGTATGCACGGCAACGGGAATATCATACCGCTCGCAAATAGCGAGATAGGGCTCAAATTGTGGGTCGGATAGCGTAAGTCCTGCGTAATTAGCCCCTATTTCACCAAATACCTTGAGTTTTCCCGTTTCAATCAGTTTTTTGAACTCAATAGTATCCTTCGGGGCTTTGTTCGTAAAATAACCAGGTATCCTAACCCCTTCATCATCCAGCTTATTTTCACCTCCAATAGTACTTACCACGGCTTTTACCACATTGTGCTTTCTTAAGGCTGCAGCTACTTCCTTGCGAAAATCCGCTAAGGTAGGTGGTGACATCACCCCATCCGCTGCAGGAGCTACAAAATATGTTTTTTCGGTATAATCGTGCAAGTGCACATCAATAATTGGCAGCTTTTCTTCTTGGCCCCAGAATAGGGTTGGCATATAAACCAAAAACACCCATAATTTATCCATATCCAAATATTTATTTATGGGGGAGCAACCGTATACGTACGGTCCTACTAGACTATATACTAAGATACTAAAAAAACAGTGAAACCTTAAAAGCTAGCATCCATTCATCCCAATTCTCCTATAATAAATTAGTTAATTCCCAGCCGTAGCGATTGGGAGTAGCAGCCATCTTGGAATTGAGTCCCTCGTTTTCATTTTTGGTTCTTTTGGGTAAATTTCCGGCCCCAAGTCAACATCACTTTGGCCCCAATAGCTACCGCGATCACAAAACCATTGAATAGGATATCCAGGGGATCAAATACTCGGTATGGTAGGAACAACTGGAAGGTTTCATCCAAAACTCCAACCGAGAAAACCATCAGCATGGCCCATAGGGCAGGACTTCCTTTATAACTCCCGTTATTTTTCCTTTCTATAAGTGCATCCTGGACTAAGATGGCCAATATACTGTACTCAAATAAATGACTTCTTTCCGGGAGTCCCAATCTAAGAAACAACATCACATACACCGCCAGTACCCCAAACCAAAGTACCCATTCCATCCGTCCCGGTTTTCTCTTGATGGCATTGATTAGAATTGCCGTACCGGCCAAAACCATTCCCAGCACAAAAACCAGTGCCTGTACATCTTGACTTCCAAAAAATTTAACCAGAGGTTCTCCCATAAAAAGGGTGGCAACAATTGCGGCAAATACCACAAGGGTCCAACCCCAAAGATGCTTCTCCTTTGAAGATGTAAAACAGGACATATTATATGTTTTATGGCATTATAACCATACTTAATCCCCTAGGTTTAATAAGCTGGCATTTTCTGAGGACCTTTTTGTTAGTTTAGAATGTAATGGCGTATTAATCCACTTTCTTAAATTCTGTTCCCGTCCAAACTTCATGATGAACCACACAAAATGCACATAACTCAATTAGGCTGCTATCTGAATCAATAGCCCCTACATTTTTGATGATCATCTTACTATCATTTTTATACTCGGCACCAAGCGCCGCATGGAAACCTTCAAAAATCTCTCCCGTTTTTCGGTCTACCACCACAGCACGCTGGCAGGTGGCGCCACATCCCCAGACGACCAAGGTATAATGACCTGCGAAATTTATTCCCTTTTTGCAGGCTTCCTGTATCCTAGATTTAAAACTTTCCGATTCGGGGTAGGAAGAAAAATTGGGCGCCGCTAATTTCCCTTGGTAAATACCTGCTGGAAAATCCTTGAAGTTGGTTTGTGGTTGATACTTTCTAAATATTTTCCAACTCCCCTTATCCATCCCCTTTCCAATAATGATATCCGATTGATAGGTACCCAAGACTTCATAGGCCGGAAAACTGTCCAATTTATTCTCATGAATAACCTTTACCGTAGCCTGTTTATTTCCAAGTACTAAATAATTATTGCTATTGAGTAGTGTATCTTGCCTGTTGCCTTCGTGCAGCCCTCCCAATCTGAATGCATCCTTGTTAAGGCACACACCCCTTGCCTCCTCTTTAGACGGAAAAGACAGTAGTATCAAAAAGCTTATAGTTGCCAGTATTAGGTTCATTATAAATGTAGTTTAGCGCCCATACTATCTTTCGTGCGTTGGACCTTAGTTAAGGTATCTCCAAGTGGCTTTTAGAAAGCGTTTGGATTTTGCTGGTTGGGATATACCCTAAACACCTCTACTCCGAATATTCCATGGTACTTTCACTATAAATATAGTCAAATTATAAGATTAC
>NZ_VVIN01000030.1:0-46844 GCF_008711145.1 Arenibacter lacus | reverse complement strand
GTATTTTGATTGAGGGGGAAAGGTATAGTTTAATTGAAATCCGAATAATAAGCCCTACTTAAATCAGAATTAATCATTTACATAAACACAACAACTAGTCATGATCTCTTAACTGCCAACATCAAAAAAAGCCTTAAAAAGACACCCCTAAAAACAAAAATCCCGCAATCCATTTGTATCAATGCTTTGCGGGAAATTATTGTTGGTCTACTAGGACTCGAACCTAGAACGACTGGACCAAAACCAGCTGTGTTGCCAATTACACCATAGACCATTACCGTAATTCAGCGTGCAAATTTAGAACAAAGTTTTATATCCACAAACATTTTGACATCATTTTACAAAAATAGTGAAAAAATGCTTTTCCCCCAGCCAATTCACCCACTCATATTTCACCTTTAAACCCCCAAACACCTACACCCTCCTTCTATTCCAAACATGCAAGCCTACCATTTACAAGTAACATTAAAAGCGCATTATACCTGTTAAAGGTTTAAGAAAAAATGGCTGTTTATATTATATAATTAGTAAATTCGCCCTTTTGCATAACAACAAACCAAATGCTTGTAACTAACTTTAAAAAATGGGACACCATCACTGGATGGTTTGTTTTTTTTATAGCCCTAACCGTTTATACCCTTACTGTAGAACCCACCGCTAGTTATTGGGATGCCGGGGAATACATTTCCACTTCCGCTAAATTACAGGTAGGTCACCCACCAGGAGCCCCACTATATCAAATTATAGGGGCGTTTTTTGCCATGTTTGCCCTAGAGGCAAACCAAGTTGCAAAAATGGTCAATATGATGTCGGCCGTTTCCAGCGCCTTCACCATTCTCCTCATGTTCTGGACCATTACCAACCTCACCAAAAAACTCATTGCAAAAAAAGAAGAACTGACCAATAGCAAGGCCATTGCCATCTTAGGTAGCGGATTGGTAGGCTCTTTGGCCTTTACCTTTTCGGATAGCTTTTGGTTTAACGCCGTAGAAACAGAAGTATACGCCATGGCCAGTCTTATTATGGCCCTCCTTCTATGGCTAGGTCTAAAATGGGTAGATGATTTGGATAACCCTAGAGGCAATAAATGGATTATTCTCATTTCCTTTGTAGTGGGACTCACCTTTGGTATTCAGTTTATGGGCTTCTTAGCAATCCCTTCTATTGGACTGTTATACTACTTTAAGAAATACAAGACCACAACCATAAAGAACTTTCTATTAGCCAATATTATCTCGGTGGCCATTTTACTGTTGGTTTACAAATTTTCGCTCACCTACGTATTAAAACTTTTTGGATGGAGCGAGGTGTTTTTCATTAACAATCTTGGACTCCCCTTTAATTCGGGTACCATAATAATGGGGCTTATTTTTATTGGGATTTTCTTTTTTGCACTTCGTTATACCAGAAAGAACCACTATGTCACAGCAAACACCATTACGCTATGCCTTATGTTTTTGTTCTTGGGCTTTTCTTCTTGGTTAATGCTTCCAATAAGGGCCAATGCCGATGTGGTGATTAATGAAAACGACCCCTCGGATGCCAGGTCATTATTAGCATACTACAATAGAGAGCAATACCCAGGGGTAGACAGTCCGTTTTACGGCGCCTACTATTCCAACACCTTTGCCTCCCCAGGTGAAGAAAGGGACGAGCAACCCAAGTACGAGAAAGACTATGAGACTGGAAAATACATCATTGTAAATAAATACAAGAACGCTTTACAAGGCCCCAACCCCAATCACGTTGGATTCTTACCCCGCTTGTGGAGCGAGCAGAATGCGGAGAATTACATGAAGTATTTTTACCCGCTAGAATTCAAGATAAAATCGTCCTACCTAGGAAATACCGAACTAAGGGAAGCTGTAGGCCGCTTTAGGGATGGGTATGCCAGAGGTGAAATAGACACTTCCCAGTATATACGATTTTTAAGGGAGTTTAGTGAATATATAGATGTGCAACCTCCTACGTTGATGCAAAACATCAGCTATATGTTCCAGTTTCAGTTTAACTATATGTATTGGCGCTATTTTATGTGGAATTTTGTTGGAAAACAAGACGACATACAAGGTAGGTACAACAATCACGGAAACTGGCTTAGCGGTATCAACTTTGTAGATAGTGTTCGCCTAGGCAGCCAGGAAAACCTGCCCAGCGACATCAAAAACAACAAGGGAAGGAACACCTACTTCTTCTTACCCTTACTTTTGGGGATCATTGGACTCATATTTCAGATCAGCAAAAACCCGAAGCAATTTTGGGTGCTGTTTGTATTCTTTATTTTCACCGGAATTGCCATACAATTTTATACCAACCCCGGCATTTTTCAACCTAGGGAACGGGACTACTCCCTAGTGGGATCGTTCTATATTTTTGCGATATGGATTGGCCTAGGGGTCTACGGACTCTTTGAGGAATTCCGAAAATTATTAAAACCCAAAATACTGGCCCCGGCAATCACCTTACTTTGCCTACTGGCTGTACCTGGGGTAATGGCATTCCAAAATTGGGACGACCACGACCGATCTAATCGATATACCGCAAGGACTACCGCCATGGCTTACCTGTCTTCTACTCAGGAAAATGCCGGTGCTATTATATTTACCATAGGGGACAACGATACCTTCCCCCTTTGGTATGTACAGGAGATAGAAGGTTTCCGCACAGATGTACGGGTGGTGAACACCAGCCTTTTTGCCACGGACTGGTACATAGACCAAATGAAAATGCAGGCCTATGAAAGTGAGCCAATCCCGTCTCAGCTAACTCACGAAAAATATAGGTTTGGTACCAGAGATGCCATCTACTATAATGGTTTAACGGAAAACCGATGGAACATAAAAGATTTCATGAATTGGATAGATAGCGACAGGGAAGAAACCAAATTTAAGAGCATCTTAAAGCGACAAGGAGCCGATCTTAGCCAATATTCGGAAAACAATCTGGACGTAGTATTCTACCCCACCAATAAGATCAGGATCCCCGTAAACAAGAAAAATGTTCTGGAGAGCGGCTTGGTGAAAGCCAAAGACTCTGCCCTTATTGTAGACTATATTGATATTGACCTTCCAAAATCGGCCTTACCCAAAAACAGGATCCTTATGTTGGATATCATTGCCAACAACGATTGGAAGCGTCCTATCTATTTTTCTGGCGGAAGTTTTGATCCTGCAGAATATATCTGGATGAAGGATTACCTGCAACTAGATGGATTGGCCTATAAATTGGTACCTATTAAAACCCAGAACAGGAATAGCTATGAAATGGGAAGGATAGATACCGATTTAATGTACGATATCGTAAAAAAATGGGAATGGGGCAACGCTGGGAGCCCAGACATTTATCACGACGTACAGACACGGACCCAAGCACTATCTTTCCGCGGAAATTTGGCTCGTTTAACGGAGGCCTTAATCCAAGAGAATAAAATAGAAAAAGCAAAGGAAATCATAGATATTGCCATGGAGAACATGCCCGTGGAATATTTTGGATACTATGCATTTGTAGAACCTTTTGTAGATGGCTATTTTAAAGTAGGTGAAACTGAAAAGGCACGTGAACTCTACCAAAAACTAAAGACCATATATCAGGAACACTTAGATTACTATGTTAGTCTTCCCTTTGAAGATCAGCGCATGTTCCTAGACGATATTATCCCTGATCTAGAAGCCTACAGTAGAATAATAGACATCCTGATCAACAACAAGGAGAAAAATATGGCAGAAAAAGAAACCCTTGTTTTCAACGAATACATTGCCAAGTTCGAACGCTTTTACAGAAGCGATGCCGTAGAAGACATGCTGCCAGAAGAAGAGCCAGCAGAGGTAGACTCTACAGCCTTGGATATTATCCCAGAGCAGAAATTGGATAGCATTACCCCTATTCAATAAAGGGTACAACAGCGCATAAAAAAACCGGGAACTAAAGTCCCGGTTTTTTTATGCTTTTATCGCATTAGATATACTCGTTTAAGATACCAATCAATGTATTGGCATCTTGCTCCCCACTCTGCCGCCATACCATTTCTCCTTTTTTATAGATCATGAGGGTAGGAAGCCCCTTCACCCTAAGGGCTTGGGCCAGCTCTTTATTTTTATCCACATCAATTTTTATCACCTTGCCTTTATCGCCTAATGCTGCGGCAACATCCTTTAAAACCGCATGCATGGCGGTGGATTGCTCATTCCATTCGGCATAAAAGTCCAATAATACCGGACCGCTGATATCAATTAAATCTCCAAACTTAGACATATAGTATTCGTTGCTTTATCAATCAAAAATAAGAAAAAATGCCAAAAAACCATCGTCCGCCCTGTTTTTATGAAGCCTAGCGCTGCCTCCCTTAGGCAACCAACTTCTTTTTTAGGGTGATTACGGTAATTTCGGGCCAGATACCTACTCTCCCTGGGTACCCCAAAAATCCAAATCCGCGATTCACGTTAATCAGCTGTCCCAACTCTTCATAAACCCCCGCCCAGTATTTATAGCGCCATTTTGCCGGACTCCATTTTATCCAGCCCGGTATCTCTATCCCAAACTGCATTCCATGAGTATGTCCGCACAGGGTAAGGTGGTAGTGATAGGGGTGTTTCAAAACCTGATCTTCCCAATGCGAGGGATCATGACTCATTAAGATCTTAAAATCATCTTTATGTATCTGGGCCGTAGCTTTGTTAAGATCCCCCGCTTTTTTAAAGCCTCCTCTCCCCCAATTCTCTACCCCTACTAAGGCAATTTTATCCGCACCTCTTTTGAGATACCTACTTTCATTAAGCATTAGATCGAAACCTATTTCGCGCTGCAACTCCATCAACATCTCTAGATTCTCCCTCTTTTCCTTCTCGGTTTCCCACTCTACATAATCCCCATAATCATGATTCCCCAAAACAGAAAACTTCCCATCCTTCGCTTCCAGACTAGCCAAGAGATCCTTCCACGGCAGCATTTCCTTCGCCATATTGTTCACCATATCCCCCGTAAACAGCAGCAAATCACTTTTTTGCCTATTGATTAAATCTATACCATAGGCAATTTTCTTTCTGTTATCAAAACTGCCACAATGAAAATCGGAAACTTGCGTTATTCGGTAACCGTCAAAACTATCGGGCAGATCCTCAAACTCCATTTGATAGCGCAACACCTTAAAATTATACTTCCCCCTATACATCCCATAAAGCAAAGCGGAAAAAGGCAAGGCCGCAATACTCAAGGCAATCACACTCAAAAATCGCCTTCGCTCCGGCAAACTAAAAACTTTTGGAGTACCGTTTACCTTTAAATACAGTCCGGATAGAAATCTAAATATATCCTCCGAGAACAGAAAGATAATGGTAATAACCTTAAAGGACAAGATAGCCATCAGCAAACCAAAGGCGTAACTTTTGGGAACGTTTAAAACCCTCCCTGGGGTATCGCCCAAGGTGAATTGATAAATAAAATTACCTAGCACCAACAAGGAAAGCGCCATCCCTCCGTAATACACCCAGGGAAACCTAGTGACTGTCCTAAGTGCTTGCAAGGTATAAATTGCCAGAAGAACATATAAAATAACAAAAACGATCCATCTAAGCATGTATTTATTTTTTAGTAAAGATATTGGTTTTCAACCACTAGGCATGGCACCACTCCTATTCTTTTACCCTACACACTACATTTCGCAAGACCTCCAGACTACTAACCCCTACTTCGTCGTCCCTTAAAAAACTAGGAGAACTCATCGGAATCTCCGGTTTCTGGGCCAAGGTTTTATGAAATTGGATACCCGACAAATGCACTGCTGCAAACCCCTTCTCTTTAAAGATATGCACATTGGTATCCCGTATACCTCCTCCAGGCATAATAACTAGACCCTGCGTATTTTTTTGCAACTCCCACAACAGTTCCAAACCTTCCTCGCAGGTCTTCTGCTGCCCACTGCTTAGAATGGTAGCCACCCCCATCTTTTCCAATTGCTTTAATGTTTTCATGGGGTCTGTCACCCAATCGAACGCACGATGGAAAGTGAACTCCAGCGGCGAGGAGATTTTCAACAGTTCCTTGGTACGCTCCACATCCAAACTAAAATCTGAATGCAATACCCCAGAAACTATTCCGTTAAATCCCAATTTCTTGCACAAGGCAATATTTTCCTTCATTATTCCAAATTCCGATTCGGAATAGGTAAAATCACCACTTCTGGGCCTAATCAGCACATTTACGGGAATTGTTATATGTTTTCTTATCGCTTTTAACAAGCCATAGGAAGGGGTTACCCCACCTACCCCGAGCTCTGCACACAATTCAATTCGGTCAGCACCAGCATTTTGGGCGTTTAAAGCAGATTCTAAAGAATTGGCGCACACTTCTACAATCATATTTCTTATATTTAGGACCTTAAAAATAAGTAACAGAATCCAATGAAAAGAAGAAACTTCCTCAAAAATTCTACCCTTACCACCGCGGGTATGTTATCCGTCCCTTTTTTAACCTCTTGCCAGGAAAATTCATCAAAAAAGCTTGCTGGCAGCGATAGTTCCAAAACCATAAGACCCATTGCCATTTGCACATGGAATTTTATGAATGCTACTGCTAAAGCCTGGGAGGTACTAGAAAAAGGAGGATCTTCATTGGATGCGGTGGAGCAAGGAGTAATGGTAGAGGAGGCAGACATCAACAATGAGACTGTTGGTGTTGGCGGCAGACCAGATAGGGATGGCCGTGTCACTTTGGATGCCTGCATCATGGACAAGGATGCCAATTGTGGAGCGGTCTTGTGCTTGGAGAATATAGCGCATCCTATAAGCGTGGCCAGAAAGGTGATGGAAGAGACCCCACATGTTATGTTGGTAGGCAAGGGAGCAGAGCAGTTTGCCTATGAGCAAGGTTTTCCCAAGACCAATTTACTTACCGAAAAAGCCAAGAAAGATTGGTTAGAATGGAAGAAGAATTCCCAATACGAAACTATAATCAACATAGAAAATCACGACACTATAGGGATGTTGGCCATAGACAAGGATGGGGATATAGCCGGGGCTTGCACCACTAGCGGAATGGCCTATAAAATGGCCGGACGCGTTGGCGATTCGCCCATCATTGGTGCCGGACTCTTTGTGGACAATGCCGTAGGCGGAGCTACCGCTACTGGGGTTGGAGAAGAGGTAGTCCGAACCGTAGGCAGTTTTCTCATCGTAGAATTAATGAGACAGGGAATGTCGCCCCAAGAAGCTTGCGAGGAAGGCGTAAAGCGAATCATGGAAAAGAACAAAGACCGCAAGGACTTTCAAATAGGCTTCATCGCTATTAATAAAAAGGGTGAAACAGGAGGCTATTGTATTCACCCTGGGTTTAGTTACCGCACCTACTCCGAAGAGGGGCATACAAACAACCCATCGGACTCCTTTTTAAAGGCATAATCTATTTACAAATAAAAATTACTTCGGAAACAATCCAATAAAATGGCTGAACAAAAAAAACTTTTTCTACTAGATGCTTATGCCCTTATTTTTAGGGGTTACTATGCCCTAATCAAAAACCCTCGAATAAATTCCAAGGGAATGGACACCTCTGCAATCATGGGGTTCATGAACTCCTTACTGGATGTAATCCGACGGGAAAAACCAGATCACTTGGCCGTTTGCTTTGACAAGGGCGGAAGTGTAGACCGCACCGAACTTTTCCCTGAATATAAAGCCAACCGGGATGCTACCCCAGATGCAATAAAGATTGCCGTACCCTATATACAGGAAATCCTAAAAGCAATGCATATCCCAGTAGTGGAACTGGAGGGCTGGGAGGCCGATGACATTATAGGCACCCTGGCCAAACAAGCTGAAAAAGAGGACTACCAAGTTTATATGGTTACCCCTGACAAGGATTTTGGACAGTTGGTATCCGAAAATATTTTCATGTACCGCCCTGCCCGTATGGGGAATGGGATTGAGATTTGGGGTATTCCCGAGATTCAAAAGCGCTTTGGCGTGGACCATCCAGAACAGGTCATAGATTACCTGGGAATGATGGGCGATGCCAGTGATAATATCCCAGGACTTCCTGGAGTTGGAGACAAAACCGCCAGAAAATTTATCGCAGAGTACGGCTCCATGGAGAACCTCCTAGCCAATACA
Organism: Arenibacter lacus; assembly: GCF_008711145.1. Lineage (NCBI taxonomy): Bacteria > Pseudomonadati > Bacteroidota > Flavobacteriia > Flavobacteriales > Flavobacteriaceae > Arenibacter > Arenibacter lacus. Next base: position 38,742 of record NZ_VVIN01000030.1, on the reverse strand, counting down.
GATCAACTAAAAGGAAAAATGAAGGAAAGGGTCATTGAGAATGCCGAATTAGGCCTGCTTTCCAAAAAATTAGCTACCATACACACGGACTGTGATGTAACTTTCAATGCTACCGATTATGAACTTACCATGCCCGATGGGGATAAGGTGCAAGAATTGTTCGAGGAACTGGAATTTAGAAGACTAAAAGACCAGTTCATTAAACTCTTCTCTACGGAACCTGCTGAGGCCAATGGCGAAAATGACAAGAAAAAAAAGGACAGCACAGCAAAAAAAGAACCCGCTTCCGCTGGCAGCGGTCAATTCTCTTTATTTGGAGGGGGCGACAAAGATTCTGGTGGCACTGTGGAAGAGTTCTCCAGTAGAAACACCATAGCCAACACTCCCCATGTATACCAGAGCGTGGCACCCGGAATGGCCATGAAACTATTCCTGAAAAACCTCATGAAGCAGCCAGCCGTTTGTTTTGATACGGAAACTACTGGGTTAAATTCACTTACCGCAGAACTGGTTGGCATCGCCTTCAGTTGGGAAGCCGGAAAAGGCTTTTACGTTCCCTTCCCCGAAGACCGTTCCGAGGCGCAGGAACTAATTAACCTCTTGAAACCATTTTTTGAATCGGAATCCATTGAGAAAATTGGTCAAAACTTAAAATACGATATTAAGGTATTACACAAGTATGGGGTTACCGTAAAAGGCAAGTGTTTTGATACCATGCTGGCCCATTACCTGATTAATCCAGATATGCGCCACAATATGGACGTCCTAGCGGAAACCTACTTAAATTATACTCCCATCCCTATTACCGACCTGTTAGGTAAAAAAGGAAAAAACCAACTTTCTATGAGGGAGGTAGACTTGCAGAAACAGACCGAATACGCGGTAGAGGATGCGGACATCACTTTTCAGTTGGCACAACATTTTAGGCCAGAATTAGAAGAGGCCAAAACACAAGACCTCTTCAACGATATAGAAATTCCACTTCTAAAGGTATTGGCAGACATGGAATTGGAAGGGATTAATCTAGACAAGGAGTTCTTAAACTCCCTTGCCCAAGACCTGGACAACGATATAAAGAATTTAGAGCAGGAAATATTCAAGGAAGCCGGGGAAGAGTTCAATATTGCCTCCCCTAAACAGCTGGGAGAAATATTATTTGACAAGCTTAAACTAGTCGCCAAGCCAAAAAAGACTAGAACGGGACAATATTCCACCGCCGAGGACGTACTTTCTACCCTGGCCAAGGATCATCAAATCATCAGGAACGTATTAGACTATAGAGGGCTCAGCAAACTTAAAAGCACCTATATAGATGCCCTACCCTTACAAATAGAGGAAAGCACAGGAAGGGTGCACACAGACTATATGCAAACGGTAGCCGCAACGGGCCGTTTAAGCAGCAACAACCCCAACCTACAAAATATCCCCATCCGTACAGAAAGAGGCAGACAAGTGAGAAAAGCCTTTGTACCCAGAAACGAGGACTACGTTTTATTGGCGGCAGATTACTCCCAGATAGAATTGCGCATCATTGCTGCATTGAGTGAGGAATCTACCATGATAGAAGCATTTAAAAATGGAGAGGATATTCACGCTTCCACCGCCTCCAAAGTATTTAATGTACCCTTGGAGGAAGTTACCAGAGAACAACGAAGCAACGCCAAGACCGTAAACTTTGGAATTATATATGGGGTATCGGCCTTTGGATTGAGCAATCAGACCGATCTTTCACGTGCGGAAGCAAAAGACCTGATAGACACCTATTACAAAACCTACCCCAAGCTCCGTAATTACATCAGCGAGCAAATAGATTTTGCCCGTGAAAACGGTTATGTACAAACAGTATTGGGAAGGCGCAGGTACCTAAGGGATATCAATGGAAGTAATGCAGTAGTTAGGGGTGCCGCAGAAAGAAATGCGGTAAATGCCCCCATACAAGGAAGTGCAGCAGACATAATTAAGGTAGCTATGATCCATATCCACCGAAAACTGAAAGAAGGCAACTACAAAAGTAAAATGCTTCTTCAGGTTCATGATGAATTGGTCTTTGACGTGTACAAACCCGAATTGGAAGCCCTTAAAACCATGATTAAAACGGAAATGGAAAATGCGTATAAGTTGTCCGTACCATTAGACGTAGAACTAGGGGTTGGTGAAAATTGGTTAGAAGCACATTAGAAATTGTTTCTTTTAGATCAGAAGTTTCCCCTACCTATATTATAAGGTATCCCATAGCCGTGTATCAAGCTTTGCTATAACAACCCTAAAGGGCCCCACGACACACGTCTACACGGGGTCCTTTATACCTTATATAGGTGGTTAGAAAAAACAACTCCAAAAAACTTCCCCTTTGGCAGGGGCCGCTAGCGCTTCCTTGTTAATTACAACTAAACAACCATAAAGGGACTAAGCACCTTTATTCGCCCTATGTAATCCACCACAATCCCATAGGATGATACTTTAAAATACCCATAGTAGTCTTGAGGCCTCTTATGGTGACATTTTATATTTTTGCAGCGCCTATTAAATTTATATCAGAAAAAGATTTGAAAGCCACCACAAAACACCATGAATTTGAAATTATCTAAGCGTGGCAAACCCTTACTTCCCTAATTGTAAACCATAAAGAAGAGGTGTAAATTAAATTGAAAAAATAAATTCTATAAAATAATAAGAAGCAAGCGTTTGTAATTCAACTTAATAATTGTACATTTGCAGCCCGTTATTCGGGATTTTAGTGTTTAATAAATAAATATATTAGTGTGGATACATTAAGCTACAAGACGATTTCGGCCAATAAGGCAACCGTTGACAAAGAATGGTTACTAGTTGATGCTGAAGGAGAAACATTGGGCCGTCTTGCTTCTAAAGTAGCAATGTTACTTAGAGGGAAGTACAAGCCAAGTTTTACGCCACATGTTGATTGCGGAGATAACGTTGTTATCATCAACGCCGATAAAATCAACCTGTCAGGCAAAAAGTGGGATTCAAAAACCTACGTTCGCTACACCGGCTACCCAGGAGGTCAAAGGTTCACAACAGCCAAAGAATTGTTGACAAAAGATCCAGCGCGTATTATCGAGCGATCTGTAAAAGGGATGCTACCTAAAAACAAATTGGGTGCAGCACTTTTTAGAAACCTTAAGGTATATGCTGGAGCGGAGCACAATCAGGAAGCGCAAAAACCAAAAGCAATTAACTTAAACGACCTAAGGTAATGGAGAGAATTCATAAGATTGGCAGAAGAAAAACAGCGGTTGCCAGAGTTTACCTAACTCAAGGAGATGGGAAAATAACCATCAACGACAAAGAATTGGCTACCTACTTTCCTACTGCAACATTACAGTACAAAGTACAGCAGCCTTTTACTTTAACTGATAACGTAGATAATTTTGACGTTAACGTGAACGTATTTGGTGGCGGAACTACAGGACAGGCAGAAGCAATTCGTTTGGCCTTATCCAGAGCATTATGCGAATTGGACGAAGAGCACAGATCAGCGCTTAAGCCAGAAGGTCTTTTAACAAGAGATCCAAGAATGGTAGAACGTAAGAAATACGGACAGAAGAAAGCTCGTAAGAAATTTCAGTTCTCTAAGCGTTAATATTACCTTATTTAAGTCGATACTGGCAACAGTATCCTATTGTCAAAAATTGTTCATTGAAAGCTTTCTTTACAGAAGGCAATTAAAATATACCGATCCAATTACATTGGAGCTAGGTCCGGGTAGCCCTCGAACCCAGTAACGGCAAATTAGTTTAGCATCTAAATAGTAAAGGCTCCCTTAGTTGGGTACCACTTTATTATTGCTAATTCAAAGGAACGTAAACTAAGAAAATACATGGCTAGTAAAATTGAAGTAAAAGACCTATTAGAGGCAGGTGTGCATTTTGGCCACCTTACCAGAAAATGGAATCCAAACATGGCGCCCTACATCTACATGGAGCGTAATGGAATCCACGTTATCAACCTATACAAAACTGTTGCAAAACTAGAGGAGACCAATGAGGCTCTTAGAAAAATTGCAGCATCCGGCAGAAAAGTACTTTTCGTTGCCACTAAAAAACAAGCTAAAGACATCGTAGCCGAGAAAGCTGGGAATGTAAATATGCCTTACATCACTGAAAGATGGCCTGGAGGTATGTTAACTAACTTTGTTACTATCCGTAAAGCTGTTAAGAAAATGGCTAGCATTGATAGAATGAAGAAAGACGGAACTTTTAACACGCTATCTAAAAAGGAGCGTTTACAGGTAGACCGTTTACGTGCCAAATTAGAAAAGAACTTAGGTTCTATTTCCGATATGACCCGTCTTCCTGCAGCGATCTTCGTTGTAGATACTATGCGCGAGCACATTGCAGTGAAGGAAGCTCAAAAGCTGAACATTCCAATTTTCGCTATGGTAGATACCAATAGTGATCCAAGAGAAATTGACTTTGTAGTTCCATCTAACGATGATGCTTCTAAGTCTATCGATATCATTATGCAATCTGTTACTTCTGCTATTGCTGAAGGATTGGCCGAGCGTAAATCTGAAAAGCAGTCTGAAAAAGAAGGCAAGGAGAACGCTAAGCCAAAGGAGAAGAAAGCAAAAGTTAAGGCTACTGCCGAAGCACCTGAGGCCAAAGAAGCTAAGAAAGAAGAGAAGGCTGCCGAAGAGCTTCCTAAAACAGAAGATGCAGGCACTAAAAGCGACGAATAGATCAACCTTCTTTATCTATAATCGAAAATCAATTTAACCCTCCCCTGTACGCAGACCAATGTTCTCTTTATAGGGGGGAATTAAAACAAAAATAAAATGGCAAAAATTACCGCCGCAGAGGTAAATAAATTAAGAAAGACAACAGGTGCAGGCATGATGGATTGCAAAAAGGCACTAGTTGAAGCTGAAGGAGATTTTGATACCGCAATTGAAATCCTTCGTAAAAAAGGACAAAAAGTAGCAGCTAAAAGAGCCGACAGAGAATCTTCTGAAGGGGCTGCTATCGCTAAAGTTAATGCCGATAACACTACAGGAGTTATTATCTCCTTGAACTGTGAGACCGATTTTGTTGCTAAGAACGATTCTTTTGTAAGCTTGGCTAATGAATTGGCTGACCTTGCTTTGAACCACGAGAACAAAGAAGCTTTCTTAAATGCCGATTTCAACGGAATGACGGTACAGGACAAGCTTACCGAACAAACTGGTGTTATTGGTGAGAAGATTGAAATAGGCGGATTTAGCCGACTTTCTGCTCCGTTTGTAGGTTCTTACATTCACGCAGGAAACAAGATTGCTACCCTAGTAGGACTTTCTGCTGCTGTTGAAGGTGCTGAAGTTGCTGCTAAGGATGTAGCTATGCAAGCTGCTGCGATGAACCCAATTGCTCTTAATGAGGATGGTGTAGACCAAACTGTTATAGACAAGGAAATAGAAATCGCTAAAGACCAATTGCGCGAAGAAGGAAAGCCAGAAGCCATGTTAGACAATATTGCTAAAGGAAAACTTAACCGTTTCTTTAAAGACAATACCTTGGTAAATCAGGCTTTCATTAAAGATAGCAAACAAACCGTTGCAGAATACGTAAAAACTTTCGACGCCAACTTGGAAGTAACCGGTTTTGAAAGAGTTGCATTAGGATAATCCTAGCAACCCATACTCTACGACCCGCTTTTTATATAAAAAGCGGGTTTTTTTGTGCCTTTCCCTAGCCTTACAAGGTCTCTTATTTTCAAAAAGGAGCTATATATTCCCGAAAGAAAAACCTTCCCTACCCCAACTCCCATTCAGCTTAAAACGCAATAAGGCCTAACCACCTAGCTTAGATTTTGCACGAAATAGCCCTTAAACCGCACCCAACAATATTGTAGCGCCCTGCTAGACCAAAACAAGACAATTGGGATGCCTTTGCCTAGATCTTTCCTAAAAACGCACCACATGACTCCGTGGACATCTGTAACTGACCAAGGAACACATACAGCAAACAAGAAATAGGGCATAAAAAAAGGCGCTGTTAGAGCGCCTTTTTCCAATAATAACTATGTGTTATCCCTTTAACCAGGATTCCCTAAGTTTTTGCTGCTCTTGGGTAACTCCTGCTACGGGAACCAATTTTTTAACCTCCATGGTAGGCGCCCCCACTTTACCACGTAGCAATAGCTCTTTCCCATCCCTTAGCACCACTATCTCAATCTCCTTATCCGGTGTCCATCCAAAACTTTGACCTATAATTGGCCTCATACTCTCCAAGGTAATAACCGTGCCGTCTATGCTTTGGATAACATCTCCTCCCTGCAAGCCCAAATCAGCATAGAAAGAACTCAGAGAGATACCTTCCCTAACAAAGACTTGGTTCATCTTTTTAGGATCTACATCTATCATTGGCATCTCCCCATCAAAGAAATATCCGCTTGGCTCCACTTCAGAAACCACCTGGAGTCCCACTTTACTCCAATACGCTTCATAATCTAAGGGAGTATCCCCCACAACGTGCACATCAAAAAATTCTTGAATTTCGGGATAGGTCAACTCCACAATTTCAGCTATTAGCTTGTCATCTTCAAAGGGCCTGTGTTCCCCATACTTTTTAGACAACTCCTTTAAAAGCCACAACACCCCTTTCTCTCCCTTACTCAATTCTCTAAGCCTAATATCGAGCGCCATATTCACCAAAGCCCCCTTCTCGTAAATATTGATAAAATTACTCTTATACGGTTCGGCCAGTACATTTTTGCTCAGTTGAGTCAGGGACATTTCATCATCATAAGACCTAGAATTGGCTACCTTATCCATTAATCGTCCATAGAACTCCTCCTCAGCGATGATACCCTGATGAATTTGAAAGAGATTCGCAAAATATTCCGTAGTTCCTTCGTACAACCACAGATGCTGAGACATTTTAGGCTCATTAAAATCGAAATAGTGTATTTCCTCCGAATGAACACTCAAAGGAGTTAGAATATGGAAAAACTCATGGGATACAATATCAATCAAGGCTTCCTCTAAACGATCTTTTGGCATCCCCTCTGGCAACACTACTACCGTAGAAGTATGGTGTTCCAAAGCACCATAACCACTTGCATCCGTCTCCTCCATGGTAGAGAGGTACAATAAAATAGCATATTGCTTGGTGCTATTGATATCTCCCAAAAACTTCTTTTGTCCAGCCATCATTTTCTCCATACTCCCCTTGAGGTCGGTAGCCGTATACAAACCATTAGGGGAGTACACACTTAGCGTTACCTCAATATCATTTACGATAAAGGTTTCGGTATTGGGTTTGGAGTATAAAATAGGATTGTCAATTATTTCGAAATAACGATCAGCCTTAAAGACATCCACTCCAGTGTCTTGTTCATCTATAGTCCCCTTATCCAAAGTTGTAACTGGCTCCAATCCTTTAGGCGCCTTAATCCTTAGCGTATAGGGCACCTCCTTAAGATCCGTGAAATAGCCAACAAATCCATGGAGGTTCAACATAAAATTCTCGCCCTCCAAAATATTGGTCCCCGCCGGTGAAAAAACCTTTTCCTCCACCTCGCCTTCCGTATCATAGGTGTCGTTCACCCAATAAGCCACCTTATCCAAATCCTTGGCATTGGCAATATACCAAGCGTTATCATCCAACCGATCCACAGCAAGCGCTTTCCCCTTGTAGTCTAAGGCCTGGAACTGTTCTATATATTTCCCATAATTATCCACGCTATAGGTACCGGGCACTATAGCCGGAATATAGAAAGTGACTCCTCCAGAAGGAAAAGGTCCTGGATCTACCGTTACCTTCACCTTATCCCCCACCACGTTCACCAAATCCATACTAGCGATAATGGGGGGTGTCTCCGAGCTAGTCGATAATTTAGAAGAACCGCAGCTATAGATAGCCATAGCGGTCAATCCGATCACTACACCTCTTCTTATTCTATTTAATTTTTTATACATAGGATACATAATTATGATTAGGCAATACCAGCCTTATACCAAGCAGCGGCACTTAAAAAAATAAGCTACTGTTCCCTCAATACAAAATTGGGCTTTGCATATTATAAACAAGATTAAAAAAATAAATTTATCTGTCACTATTCATTGTGAAATAATTAGGAGGCACGAATCCTCACCAACAGTCTGCTTCGTACATATTTTTTATTATTTTTGCTTTGAATTAATCAAAGCATGATGCAATACAAAAGAATTCTATTAAAACTCAGTGGTGAAGCCTTAATGGGAGAAAATCAATACGGCATAGACCCAAAAAGACTATCAGAATACGCCGAGGAGATTAAAGAAGTAGTAGACAAAGGCACTGAGGTTGCTATTGTAATTGGAGGAGGAAACATTTTTAGAGGCTTGGCAGGTGCCAGTCAAGGAATGGACAGAGTACAGGCAGACCATATGGGAATGTTGGCCACAGTGATTAACGGCTTGGCCTTGCAAAGCGCTTTGGAATTAAAAGGAGTACAGACCAGATTGCAATCGGCCATACAGATCAATGAGGTGGCCGAACCTTTCATAAGAAGACGAGCTATGCGCCATTTGGAAAAAGGAAGGGTCGTTATTTTTGGGGGTGGTACTGGGAATCCATATTTCACTACCGATTCGGCCGCGGTTTTACGAGCCATAGAAATAGAGGCCAATGTGATCCTTAAAGGAACCCGTGTAGATGGCATTTATACTTCAGATCCCGAGAAAGATGAAACAGCCACTAAATTTGATACCATTACCTTTAAGGATGTATTAACCAGAGGGCTAAAAGTAATGGACACCACGGCATTTACCCTTAGCCAGGAGAATGAGTTACCCATAGTAGTTTTCGATATGAACAAGAAAGGAAACCTTCTAAAACTGGTTTCCGGAGAAAACATTGGGACGGTAGTTAACCTATAGTTTCCACAATTTTCGAATTACATCTAATTAACATATAGCATATGAACGAGGATATTAAATTTATACTGGACACCGCCAAAGAAGGCATGGATGGCGCCATTGAGCACTTGGAACGTATGTTCGTGAAGATCAGGGCAGGAAAAGCGAGCCCCGTAATGCTTTCTAGCGTGATGGTAGAATACTATGGTTCACAAACCCCGTTGTCTCAAGTAGCCAACGTAAGCACCCCCGATGCCAGAACCCTATCTGTTCAGCCATGGGAGAAGAACATGCTCCAAGAAATAGAAAAGGCGATTATGAACGCTAACTTGGGCTTTAACCCTATGAACAATGGTGACTATGTAATCATCAATGTTCCACCATTGACCGAAGAGCGCAGGAGGGACTTGGTAAAACAAGCCAAAGCCGAAGCCGAAGAGGCCAAAATAGGTATTAGGAACTCCAGGCAGGAAGCCAACAAGGATATCAGAAATCTGGATGTATCCGAAGACTTGCAGAAGGGTGCCGAGAACGACGTGCAGACCCTGACCGACAAATACATCAAAAAAATAGATGCCCTATTGGATGTTAAGGAAGCCGAGATAATGACCATCTAATTAGAAACAATAATTACCAGAGAGCGACTACCACAGTCGCTCTCTTCCTTTTACCGGGAAGGGCACCCCATGGCAAAACACCCTATCCAAAACCCGCTCGGTCCCCAGCAGTTTGGCACGCTGGTATTTTGACTCCCCATCCTAGGAACAAAAGCAATCATTCTCTACCTTTGCGCGCATATAAATTTAGTTTCCGCGCTGTACATTTTCATCAAACCGGATTTTAATACAAGAGATTTTTTTGCCCTTTAGGGCTAAGTGATAAACGAAGTATCTACCAGATGGTTGCAAAGCTAACACAAGGTTTTTGGGCAAAAACCGTACGAATAATACTTAGAAACAGAATCCTTATCCTATTACTCCTAGCTGCCACTACCGTTGGCATGGGGCTACAGTGGGATAAAATGCAATTCTCCAACACACAGGCCAATCTTTTGCCAGATCATCATCCGGTGAATTTGGAATACCTAAAGTTCTTAGAACAATTTGGGGAAGAGGGCAATGCAATGGTACTAGCGATAAAGGACAGTACCGTGTTTGCCCCGGAAAAATTTAATCGCTGGAACCGATTGAGCAAGCAGCTGGATGCTTTCCCAGAGGTAGATTTTGTACTATCTACAGACAACCTTCAAGAATTGGTTAAGGACAACGAAGGGAATAAATTTGTTATGCGCCCTCTAATAGAGACTCCTCCAACAACCAAAGAGGCCATCGATAGTATTACCAACCACCTCTTTAACGAGCTGCCGTTTTACGAGAACTTAATCTACAATAAAAAGACACATACGATACGCACCGTTGTTTACTTGGACAAAGACCTTGTGAACACCTCCGTCCGTAAAGATTTTATACTAGAAGAATTTAATCCCTTGATCCAAAGTTTTGAGAAAGAAACTGGGATGGATGTTAGGGTATCCGGGATGCCCTATATAAGGACAATGAACTCCCAAAACATTATAGATGAAATAGGGAAATTCATCTTAGCGGCCCTGGGGGTAACCTCCTTAATTTTCTTTTTCTTCTTTAGAAGCGTTAGGGCTACGTTCATTTCTATGCTTGTAGTAATTATTGGGGTAATGTGGGCCTTTGGTATTTTAGGTCTTTTGCAATATGAAATAACGGTTTTAACAGCCCTCATCCCTCCCCTGATCATTGTTATAGGAATCCCCAATTGCATCTTTTTAATTAACAAGTATCAGCAGGAAGTTAAAAAACATGGCAACCAGGCCCTTTCCCTACAACGGGTAATCTCTAAAATTGGGAATGCCACCCTAATGACCAATGTCACCACCGCCTCTGGCTTTGCTACCTTTATTATTACAGACAGTAAATTATTAAAGGAGTTTGGTATTGTAGCATCCATAAATATTCTCGGGATATTTGTGCTCTCCCTCCTTATCATTCCCATTATTTACAGTTTTATGCCACTTCCAAAGAGCAAGCATTTAAAACATCTAAATACTAAATGGATAGAGACCTTTGTCAATTGGATGGAGCGAATAGTGCGCGAGCGAAGGATAGCCGTTTATATCGTATCCATTTCCCTATTGGTAGCGAGCATTATTGGTATTTATCAAATAGAAATCTCTGGCAGTCCTATTGAAGACATGCCCAAAAAGGCGAAGTTCTTTAAGGACATAAAGTTCTTTGAACAGGAGTTTGACGGTATAATGCCGGTAGAAATTGTAGTAGACACCAAGAGGCCTAGGGGGGTGTTAAGACCCACCAACCTAAAGAAAATGGACGAATTGGGGAGTCATATCGTGGACATTCCGGAATTATCCAGACCTATTTCCATGGTAGACCTTGTAAAATACTCCAAACAGGCCTTTTACAACGGAATTCCCAAATACTACCAACTCCCCACCTCGCAAGAGAACAATTTTATCATGGATGTTGCCCGTAACTCCGAAAACAACGGCAACCTTCTTAGCAGTTTTGTAGATAGTACTGGACAGATAGCCAGAATAACTACCTATATGAAAGATGTGAATACCGAAAGAATGGAGGCCATTGAAGGTACACTCCAAGATCATATCGATAAAATATTCCCATCGGACCGTTATGAGGTAAGCATGACTGGGAGTGCGTTGCTATTCTTAAAGGGCACCAAATACTTGGTTAAAAACCTAATATTGTCCCTAAGTTTGGCCATAGGCCTTATTGCCTTGTTTATGGCCTACTTATTTCGCTCCTTCAGAATGGTGATCATCTCGCTTATCCCTAACTTACTACCGTTAATTGTAACCGCCGGAGTGATGGGATTTGTAGGAGTCCCCATTAAACCATCTACCATCTTAGTCTTTAGCATCGCCTTTGGAATCTCTGTGGACGACACCATACACTTTTTGGCAAAGTACCGCCAAGAACTCATTGCCAACAAATGGAAGATTAAGAAATCTGTCTACGCCGCACTAAGAGAAACGGGGGTCAGTATGTTTTACACCTCCATTGTATTATTCTTTGGTTTCTCTGTCTTTACCATCTCCAGTTTTGGGGGCACCGTGGCCTTGGGATCGTTGGTTTCTGCCACTCTATTGTTCGCAATGTTGGCAAACCTACTATTATTGCCCTCCCTGCTGCTTTCCCTAGAAAGAAGCATCGCCAATAAGGAGGTCCTTAAAGAACCGCAAATAGACATTCTTCCCCAAGAAGATTTAAATTCGGCACAGGAAAAACAAGATCTTTCAAAATAAAACTTAAGGCCCTGTAGAACCTACACATAATATTGAAAATGGCTATCTTTGCCACTTAAATTACAAGCAATAAGCATGAGCACATATAACGTAAAAGAATTACTCTCAACAGCCCACCTTCACAAAGAAGTTACCGTAAATGGCTGGGTAAGATCCTATAGAAGCAATAGGTTTATCGCCCTTAATGATGGGTCTACCATAAAGAACATACAATGCGTTGTAAATTTTGAGGAGTTTGATGACCAACTCCTTAAGAAAATCAATACCGGTGCTGCATTGAAAATTTCGGGTACCTTGATAGAAAGTCAGGGTAAAGGCCAAGATGTAGAGATAGAAGTAAAGGAACTTACCGTATTAGGTGAAGCAGATCCGGACACCTATCCTATACAACCTAAGAAACACTCCTTGGAATTTTTACGTGCTAAAGCCCACCTTAGGGTTCGCACCAATACCTTTGCCGCCATCATGAGGGTACGCTCTACCCTATCGTTTGCCGTACACCAGTATTTTCAGAAGAACGGTTTCCAATACGTACATACCCCAATAATTACAGGATCGGATGCCGAAGGTGCGGGAGAAATGTTCCGTGTATCTACTTTGGATATGAAAAATACCCCTTTAACCGAAGACGGTGAAGTAGACTATAGTGAGGATTTCTTTGGAAAAGAAACTCATTTAACCGTTTCCGGACAATTGGAAGGGGAAGCATACGCAATGGGCTTGGGAAAAATATACACTTTTGGCCCAACTTTTAGAGCAGAAAATTCCAACACTTCCAGGCATTTATCCGAATTCTGGATGATAGAGCCCGAGGTAGCGTTTAATGACCTAGATGCCAATATGGATTTGGCCGAAGATTTTATTAAAGAAGTGATCAACTATACCCTGGAGCACTCCAAGGATGATTTAGAATTTTTAGAGCAGCGACTATTAGACGAAGAGAAAAACAAACCAATGGCAGACCGAAGCCCTATGCCGTTGATAGAAAAGTTAAAATTTGTATCGGAAAACACCTTTAAAAGAGTTTCCTATACCGAGGCCATAGAAATTTTAAGGAATTCTAAGCCCAACAAAAAGAAACGCTTTCAGTATCCAATAGACCAGTGGGGAGCAGACCTGCAGAGCGAGCACGAACGCTATTTGGTAGAAAAGCACTTTAAGTGTCCCGTAATCCTTTTTGATTACCCTGCAGATATCAAAGCGTTTTATATGCGATTAAATGAAGATGGAAAAACGGTGAGAGCCATGGATGTTCTATTCCCTGGAATTGGCGAAATTGTTGGAGGATCACAGCGTGAAGAGCGACTAGATGTATTAAAGGATAAGATAAAAGCCCTAAACTTAAGTGAAGAAGAACTTTGGTGGTACTTAGAATTAAGGAAATTTGGTACTGCCGTACACAGTGGCTTTGGTCTTGGTTTTGAGCGCTTAGTACTCTTTGCAACTGGCATGGGTAATATCAGGGACGTAATTCCATTTCCCAGAACCCCACAAAATGCAGAATTCTAATCTTTATTCTTTAACTTTATAAGAAAGATTACGACCCCTTATGCTGAAACAACACTTACAATTTAAATTATCACAGAAATTATCCCCTCAACAAATACAGTTGATGAAGTTGATTCAATTACCTACACAGGCATTTGAACAGCGTCTAAAACAAGAGTTGGAGGAAAATCCTGCGTTGGAATCGGGCAAAGAAGAAACCGAGTCCCAAGAGGACGATTTTGAAGATCTCTATGATAATGAAACAGATAGTGAAAGCATTAGTGCGGAAGACATCAATATAGATGAGTATTTAAGTGACGACGAAATTCCCGACTATAGAACTCAGACCAGTAATTACAGTCCGGACGATGAGGAGAAGAATGTTCCGTATGCTGCTGGAATTTCCTTCAACCAATATTTGATCAATCAGTTAAACACTGTTTACCTAAGTGACGAAGAGTGGTCTATTGCCCAATTTTTGGTGGGAAGTGTAGACGAAAGCGGCTACATTAGGCGGCCACTAGAAGATATAATGGACGACCTTGCCTTTACCCAGAACATTTATACGGATGTAGCTACTATTGAAAAGGTGCTACATATTGTTCAAGATTTGGATCCGGCAGGGGTTGGCGCGCGGTCTTTGGAAGAATGTCTCTTAATACAACTAAAAAGAAAGCAACCCACGGCCAGTGTTGAGCTGGCCATAGATTTATTGGAAAATTCTTTTGATCAATTTTCCAAAAAACATTATCAAAGGCTACTTCAAAAGCACGGGATTACGGAAGAGCAATTAAGACACGCCATTACCGAAATAGAGCGACTTAACCCCAAACCGGGCGGCTCTTATTCTGGCAATAACAGAATTGTGGAGCATGTAGTCCCAGATTTCACCATACGCATTACAGAGGGAGAGTTAGAATTAAGTCTCAATGGTAGAAACGCCCCGGAATTACACGTATCTAGGGAATATAGCAATATGCTAGAAGGCTTTAAGCACGCCAAGACCAAATCCAAATCCCAAAAGGATACGGTGCTGTTCATCAAGCAAAAGCTAGATTCCGCAAAATGGTTTATAGATGCTATCAGGCAACGGCAGCAAACCCTCTATATCACCATGAACGAGATAATGCACTACCAGAAGGAATATTTCCTAAGTGGCGATGAGCGTAAATTGCGGCCAATGATACTCAAGGATATTGCAGACGCCATTGATATGGACGTCTCCACGGTATCCCGGGTAGCCAACAGTAAATATGTAGATACTCCTTATGGCACCAAATTAATCAAGGATTTCTTCTCGGAATCCATGACTAATGAACAGGGCGAAGAGGTATCTACCAGGGAGATTAAAAAGATCTTGGAAATGGTGATCATGGACGAACCCAAAAGAAAACCTTATACCGATGATAAATTAGCCTCCTTATTAAAGGAAAAAGGCTACCCAATTGCACGTAGAACTGTAGCTAAGTACAGGGAACAATTGGACATCCCAGTAGCTAGGCTTCGCAAAGAAATCTAATGGGCGCCCTACTAAAACTTGTATCCTACCTGCTGCACCCACTTTACATCCCCTTTGCCGGGACTTTGGCCTATTTCCTACTTACACCAGGATATCATTCCATAGAAGCGCAGGCAGGGATCCTAGTGCCTATTTTCATCCTAACGGTTCTTATCCCCTTACTATTCTATGTTATAGTTTGTAATTTAGCATTGGGAAGCAACATACAGCACCCCTTACTATACAATGAAAAATACCCATTGTATCTTATTTTAGCCCTTTTATTAGTGGTAGTAATACGCGTTATCCCCAACCACTTATTGCTACCATTACACTTTTTTTTCCTGGGATTAATTGCCGCCACCTTTGCAGCTTTGCTATTAATATTTCTAAATTTTAGATGTAGCCTACATTTAGTAGGAATGGGAAGTTTACTGATGTTCCTTATTCACCTCAGTATACATTTAGAACAGCATATGATTGGCCTTATAAGCCTTATTACCATACTCACTGGCTTAGCTGCTACTGCTAGACTCTACATCACCAATAATAACTGGGCAAGGGTCTTAACAGGGCTAGTATTGGGTATGGGCACCCAACTCTTTACTATAAAGTTCTGGTTATAGAATATAAAAGATCAGACCTATTTGCAACGGATGATGATCTAAGGGAGTACCCGTATTTAACGTTACCCCATCCCTAAATAAGGAGGTTAAGGAATAATAAGCGTGTATATTAAAGGTATTGTACCCTACATCCAAAGCAAGGCCGTACTGAATTTTACGAACATCCCGGTTATAAAAACCTATTTTTGTGGTATCGTCTACAAACTTGGATCGGTTTCCAAATACGTACCCAAATTTAAGCCCAGTGTACACCCGCCAAAACTTATAGTCCTCGGCAGTTGCGTTACGCCATCTAAATTGTATGGGCATTTCTACCGCATGGGTTTCAATTTTATTCCTTTTATAAGCGGTGGTCCTTTCCAACAGCTCATAACTAACATTGTCCCCAGCCTTCACAGCCCGTACGTTGGAATAGTACGAATTAATGGCATAGCCTATCCCCCAGCCCAAGCCTATGGTCCTATCCCAATTTAAGGGGATGTCTTTTATAAAGCCACCCTGAAGGCCGTAGGAGAGGTTTCTCTGTTCCACTTCCTCGGGAAGGTCCCAAAGAAAGTTATAAGTTACCCCTAGGTAAAATTGATCTTCCAAGAACTTCCTATCCTGTTCATCCCGTATAACCACCTCCTGGGCAAAGCCCCACAAGCCAACCAAATAGCATACAATAAGTAGTGCTCCCTTCATAAGGAATAAAGGTAATTATTTTAAACAAAAAAACGCTTCAAATGCCATGCATTTGAAGCGTTTTAATTCTCTAATCCTCTATTAACTATTGTAAATTACGGAAGGCATCACCTTCATAGGTAGTATAGTTTACCTTAAGCGCATTTACTTTTCTCAGTTCTTGTTTGATATCCGAAATGATTCCCATATTGGCATCCTTGTCTACCTTTAGAGAAGTGGTCAATACATTTTGAAGTTCCTGAGGCTTTTTAGCCCTTTCCATTAAAATATAATCACCCACATCGGAAGCATCCGCGAACTTATCGTTCAATTGAATTTTTGATTCGGTCCCGTATAGTTTTTGATACTCTCTAGTAGGTTTCCCTACGTAGATGTAAATTACCCGATCCTTTTTCTCCAGTTTTTTGATTTCAGTAGCGTTAGGCAGGGTGTTTTCCACCTTTAAGGTACTATCTTTCATTACGGTAACTGTCATAAAAAAGAACAAGAGCATAAAAACAATATCTGGCAAGGAGGCCGTATTCACAGCAGGTAAAGCGGCATCCTTTTTCTTGTTAAATTTTGACATAGTACTTTTGTTTTTTAAGCATTAATTAGATGAGGAAGTTTCCGCTTCAGACAGTTTCATAGGAAACAAGTCCTGAATACTCTTCACTCTTTCCTTCAGCCTCTCCTTATCCTCGTCAGAGGTTTCAGGGTTGAGGTATTCAGCTTCCATGTCCGTAAAGTTTCTCTTGTACAAACGCTGTGCCTCCCGATTTCTTAATTCGTTATAGGCTGCTACCAATTCGTTCTGCACCGTAATATAGGTACCGTACTTGGTTTCTCTATCGTTTTTCAGTGATATAATTGCCTTGGATGGGTTATCTGAAGAACTAGGATCTCTGTTCCCTTGACAATAGTTACAGTAATCTGCAGTTCCAGATGGGGCTCCGCCGTTGTCCAAGAAGGCAATAGCCTTGGCTCTAAGATCTTTAATATCGATCAACTCTTCATCGGCCAATAACTGTCCATCCCTGTTTATATTCACCTGAAAGATGTTCTTTTGCTTAATGACCACATCGGTATCAGGCGGCTCTATTGGTGGCAACATTCGGTCTAATCCTGCATCTGTCTCTATAGTGGTGGTCACTAGAAAAAAGATAAGCAATAAGAACGCAATGTCTGCCATGGAACCTGCATTTACCTCTGGTGGTGCTCCTCTTTTTGACATAATATTGTTTTAAATTATTTACTGATCATTTTCTTCGCACCTGAATACAACATGGCTGCAACCGCAATTATTGTTAGAAGAAAGAACACGTTTAATCCTGTTCCTATCATCTTTACTGTATCCTCAGTGGTAGGGACGCCCAATCTGGCCATTTCGTCCAGATTAACATCGGTACCGGAGGCCATGGCGTATGATATAGCAACCACGATCAACAGTCCCACTACTACAAACGCTGCCTTTTTAAGCCCTCCTTTGGAGGTGATAAGGTTCTTCAATCCGAAAAGGACTGTAGCAACTATGGCTATCCCCAACAACGCAAAGGTAATATTGAACATAAAGCTCATAGACCCATTGTTGATGGCTTCCGATGCCGGAACGTCTGAACTTGGCAGCTGAAACCATAGTATGGCTCCAACGACACCTAGTACAACTAATATTATTTTAACTATTTTGTGCATGATACTTTAAGTATTAAGTCCGACTTATTTTTTGTGATCTACCAACATATCAATCAAAGTGATTGATGAATCTTCCATATCATTTACAAGACTGTCGATTTTCGCAATGATGTAGTTGTAGAAGATTTGAAGGATGATCGCAGTAATAAGACCAAATACTGTAGTCAATAATGCTACCTGGATATCACCTGCAATAAGAGAGGCACTCAAGTTACCTACCGCTGCAATTTTCTGGAAAGCCTGAATCATCCCGATTACCGTACCCATAAACCCAAGCATCGGTGCAATCGCAATAAATAAAGATAACCAAGAAACGTTTTTCTCTAACTGCCCCATTTGAACTCCACCGTAAGCAACTACCGCTTTCTCGGCAGACTCAATGCTATCTCCAGCTCTTTCCAAACCTTGGTAGTAGATAGAGGCAACAGGACCCTTTGTATTTCTACATAATTCTTTTGCAGCTTCCACTCCGCCAGAAGCCAAAGCGTCTTCTACTTGCAATTTCAATTTAGTAGTGTTGGTAGTGGCTAAGTTTAGATAAATAATCCTTTCAATAGCTACAGCCAAGCCCAGGATCAAACATAAAAGAACGATACCCATAAATCCGGCACCTCCTTGTATGAACTGCTCCTTAAGCACCTGCGTAAATCCTTTTTCTGCAGCTGGTGCCGCGTCTTGCAAAACTACCGCCGCAGCCACAACTTTTGCACTTACCGTATTTGTACCTGCTACAAATAACCCAGCCGTTGCTAGGATAGAGAATAATCTTTTCATTTTCTAAACTTAATTTTAGTTAGTTAATAGGGTTAAAGATAAAAAAAAAACACAATAAAAAAATTAAAAACTTAAAAGCAGAGAGGAAGGGATTCGAACCCTCGATACCCTTTTGGGGTATACACACTTTCCAGGCGTGCGCCTTCGACCACTCGGCCACCTCTCTGTATACACTAAGTTTTCTGGGCGCCAAATAACAAAAAATATATTAGTTAATGAAATTTAGCACCTTATTTTTATTGCATTTCTCCTCTTAGTGGAGTTTCAAATTTGGTTTTGAACAACTTAGGGGAAACATTATTTCCTAAAAGGTACATCAATTTGGCGATTGCCGCTTCTGTAGTGATGTCTTTTCCGTTGATCACACCCAATTCTCGGAGGTGTTCACTGGTTTCATACTGCCCCATTATAACACTTCCTCCGGAACATTGCGTAACGTTCACCACAAAGATACCTTTTTTAACAGCTCTGGCAAGCTCTTTTTTAAACCATTCTTCGGTAGGTGCATTGCCCGAGCCGTAAGTTTCTAAGACCAAGGCTTTTAAATTTGGCGTATTCAACACACTTTTTAATAAAGATTTTCCAAAACCGGGGAATAACTTTAAAATAGCCACATTGCAGTCCATATTCTTATGCACTTTCAGCGTTTTCCCCTTCCTATTCCGCAATAAAGCCTCCCTATTCACCTTTAAATGCACCCCAGATTCTGCTAAGGAAGGGTAGTTTAAAGAAGCAAAGGCCTCAAAATGCTCGGCATTTATCTTGGTTGTGCGATTTGCCCTATATAACTTATATTCAAAATACAGACAAACCTCCCTGATCACAGGTTTATGATCTTCTTGCAAGGTGGCAATCTGCACGGAAGTAATCAGATTTTCCTTGGCATCGGTTCGCAAATCCCCAATGGGTAGCTGAGACCCGGTAAAAACAACCGGCTTATTTAAATTCTCCAACATATAACTCAATGCCGAAGCGGTGTAACTCATGGTATCGCTACCGTGCAATATTACAAATCCATCATGGCTTTCGTAATGCGCTTCAATCATCTCTGCCATGGCCACCCAACTAGGCACATCCATGTTAGATGAATCTATAGGGGTTTTAAATGAAATGGCATCAATATCACAATCTAACTGATGCAACTCCGGGATTTGTTCCAGAAGTTTTTCAAAATTAAACGCCTTTAAGGCACCTGTGGTGTAATCCTTAACCATTCCTATGGTACCTCCGGTATAAATCAGGAGAATTTTAGTCTTTCTATCTTTCAAGCCCTCGTTATTAAAAATGAATTAAAAAAATGCGGCAATCTACACCACCCGTCCAACACCATTAATCAAGATCTACCTCCCTATTAGAAAAATTCCGCTGGGAAGATTAAACAGGGAACCCTAAATTCCGAATACCTCTTTGGAGTTTTTGGTAGTAATAGATGCTACTTCCTCCACATCCATTCCGTACAAGGAGGCTACCTTTTCCAAAACATAGCAGATATGAGCACTTTCATTTC
The DNA here is from genome assembly GCF_008711145.1 of Arenibacter lacus. Taxonomy (NCBI): domain Bacteria; kingdom Pseudomonadati; phylum Bacteroidota; class Flavobacteriia; order Flavobacteriales; family Flavobacteriaceae; genus Arenibacter; species Arenibacter lacus. The sequence goes on along the minus strand of NZ_VVIN01000030.1, from coordinate 18,342 downwards.
GCTTTCCTCTGAAGGGCATTGGCGCCAAATAAGGTGAATCTGTCTCTAATACTATATGCTTTAAGTCTATTTTATTTAAAAAGGCATCTATCTTCCCATTCTTAAATGTTACCACTCCCCCAATACCCAGTTTCATATTATAGGAAATGGCCTTTTTTGCTTGCTCGTAATCTCCGGTAAAACAATGGAAAATGCCGTATAAGTCATCGCCCTTTTCAGATTCCAATACCTCAAAGATTTCATCAAAACTATCCCTACCGTGAATCACTATGGGATAGCCATATTTCTTAGCCCATTGGATTTGTTGTACAAAGGCTATTTTCTGCTCCTCCAAAAAGGTATCATCCCAATACAAGTCGATCCCTGTCTCCCCTACCGCATAAAATTTCCTGGAGGCTAGCATCGCTTCCACGTGGTCTAATTCTTCCTTATAGTTTTCCTTTACATAGGTAGGGTGCAAACCCATCATTAGAAATATATTGTCTGGATGCGCTTTTTCCAGATCTAACATAGATTGGGTGTAAGACGAATCGATCGCCGGGATAAAAAAACGGGAAACCCCCTTATCCAAAGCTGATTTTATAACGGACTCACGGTCCTCGTCAAAAAGCTCACTATATAAGTGAGTATGCGTATCTGTTATCATCATGGAACAAAAATAAGATTATCTTTGACAAAAAAAGTACATGGCCAGCCTGAAAGCATTTCTCAAAAAGAAAAAATACACCTCCATTCCCCTTACTCTTACCGCCACCAATCATTTTGAAATAAAGGTATCCATCAATGGAGTAGAGGGCCTCTTTATTTTAGATACTGGCGCCTCCAACACCTGTATCGGCCTGGATAAAATTGATTTCTTTAAACTGAATTCAGAGGAATCTGAAATTAAGGCGGCAGGTGCCGGAGCAACCGAGATGCTCACCATGCTCTCTACCGAAAACAAGATTGAAATTGGCAAATGGACCAAGAAGAAACACAAAATTGTCCTTTTCGATCTTATTCATGTAAACCAAGCCCTAATCTCCCACCAGGCGATGCCTGTAGATGGCATCATTGGCGCCGACATACTTAAAAAAGGAGATGCGGTTATCGACTATAAGAAGTCGAGGCTCTATCTTAGAAAATAAATCATTCCATTAAATAAAAAGGCCCGACAGATTTAGCATCCAGCGGGCCTTTTTTAATTCTATCTCAAGGAAAAATTACATTTCCAAGGCTTTCTTTACGTTGTTATCCATTAGCAATTCCTCTGGATTTTCCAAGGCCTCCTTAACGGCTACCAAGAATCCTACCGATTCCTTACCATCTATAATCCTGTGATCATAGGACAACGCAACATACATAATAGGAGCAATGGCAATAGCACCATCCCTAGCAATAGGACGCTCTACAATATTGTGCATTCCCAAAATAGCGCTCTGTGGCGGATTAATTATTGGGGTAGACAACATAGAACCAAACACCCCTCCATTAGTAATAGTAAAGGTACCACCAGTCATCTCATCTACCGTAATATCTCCATCTCGCGCTCTCAAGGCCAATCGCTTCACCTCGGATTCAATTCCCCTAAAGCTTAAGTTCTCGGCATTTCTAATTACCGGCACCATTAGTCCTCTAGGACCTGAAACCGCAATACTGATATCACAGAAATCAAATGACACCATTTCATTGCCGTCTATCATAGAGTTTACTGCAGGATACATCTGCAAAGCCCTAATCACTGCTTTGGTGAAGAAAGACATAAACCCAAGACCTACATTGTGCTTCTCTTTAAAGTCCTCTTTGTATTGCTCTCTTAATTTAAAGATAGCAGACATATCTACCTCATTAAAAGTGGTAAGCATGGCCGTTTCATTCTTAACGGTCACCAAACGCTCTGCCACCTTACGGCGCAACATGGATAATCTAGAACGACTCTCTCCTCTAGATCCACCAGTAGGTGTCCCCATGGAAGGCACCGCCTTCACAGCATCTGCCTTAGTTACCCTTCCGTCTTTCCCTGTACCTTTTATAGTTGCAGGATCTATTTCTTTTTCCGCCAATATTTTTTTAGCAGCCGGAGAAGCAGTGCCCGTAGCATAGGTTGCCGTTTCCGTTTTGGGTGCTTTTTCGGCTACAGGTGCCGCTTCAGCCTTCTTATCTTCCTGCTTCTTTTCCGAGGCCTCTTCTTTCTTGGAAGCTCCTTCGGGCTTGGAAGCACTGGTATCGATTAAACAGACCACAGCTCCTACTGCAACCGCATCACCAACCTCAGCCTTTAGTGTAATAATCCCACTCTCTTCTGCAGGTAACTCCAAGGTAGCCTTATCCGAATCTACCTCTGCGATGGCCTGATCTTTCTCTACATAATCCCCATCTTCCACCAGCCATTCCGCTATCTCTACTTCTGTAATAGATTCCCCCGGAGAAGGAACTTTCATTTCTAAAATCATTTGCTATAATTTTAATTTTTGATTTTTCTTATTTTCTCTCCAACAACCATTTAGTTATTGAAAACGCTTCTATTTTATACTACTTCGGTTAGTTTGCTTTTCTTTCAGATTCCTTTCTCGCCACCTCGGGATCCCTACTCATATTGTCTTTTGTGATATCGAACACATAGTCGATCACCTGCTGATGACGACGCTTGGAACGCACCGCACTTCCTGCAGCTGGAGAGGCATAAAACCTCCTAGAAGCTACTCGGAATCTATGCGCTTCGCTAAAGTGCATCAATAAATGACTCCACGCTCCCATATTCCTCGGTTCTTCCTGAGCCCAAACAATATCATCTGCAAATTTATACTTTTCCATTATTTCTTTGATCTGGCTAGATGGCATAGGGAACAATTGCTCTATCCTCACCAAAGCCACATCATCGCGATTATTCTCCTCTTTAACCGCTAGAAGATCGTAGTAGAATTTACCGGTACAGAACACCAAACTCTTAATTTTCTTCACCTCAGCAGTGGCGTCATCTATCACCTTCTGGAATTTCCCATCGGTAAACTCCTCTACCGTAGATACTGCTCGCGGATGCCTTAGAAGGCTTTTTGGGGTAAATACAATTAGCGGTTTTCTAAAGTTAACCCTCATATGCCTTCTTAACATATGGAATAAGTTTGCAGGAGTAGTAACATCAGCTACATACATATTATCCCTGGCACACAATTGCAAAAAGCGCTCCATCCTAGCGGAGGAATGCTCTGCTCCCTGCCCCTCATATCCATGGGGCAATAGCATTACCAGACCATTCTGCATTTTCCACTTATCTTCTGCCGCAGAGATATACTGGTCTATCATAATTTGGGCACCATTACTAAAGTCCCCAAACTGGGCCTCCCAAATGGTCAGCGTATTGGGATTGGCCATGGCGTACCCGTAATCAAACCCCACCACTCCGTATTCGGACAGTAGGGAATTATAAATCTGAAACTTTCCTTGATCTTCGGATAGGTGGTTTAACAACAGTACCTCTTCCTCACTTTCTTCTACCTTCATTACCGCATGACGGTGCGAGAACGTACCTCTTTCCACATCCTGACCAGACATACGCACGCCGTATCCTTCTTCTAACAAAGAACCAAACGCCAGCAATTCTCCCATGGCCCAATCCAACGCGTTCTTCTTAAAGAACATATCCTTACGATCTTTCACCAAGCGCTCTATTTTACGCAAGAACTTTTTGCCCTTTGGCAACTCGGTTAACACCTTGGCAATTTCGGTAAGTTTTTCCCTGCTATAGGAGGTATCCACGGGATCTAACATTTCCCAATCCCTTACATACTCAAATCCTTTCCACTCATCGGCCATAAAAGGAGTAATAACCGTCTTATCTTCTTTCCTAGAATCCTTCAATTCCTCCTCAAGGTCGGCCTTATACTGCTCTTCTAACTGCTTTACATAATCCTCTCCAATTACCCCTTGCTCTATCAGCATTGCGGCATAAATATCCCTTGCATTCTTGTGTTTGGCAATTGCCTTATACAATTTAGGTTGGGTAAAACGAGGCTCATCGCCTTCGTTATGACCATACTTCCTATATCCTAAGAGATCCAAGAAAACGTCCCTCTTAAAGCGCATTCTAAATTCCACCGCAAAATGCGAAGCATGTACTACAGCTTCGGCGTCATCGGCATTTACATGCAACACAGGACTCAAGGTCACCTTAGCCACGTCCGTACAATAGGTAGAGCTACGGGCATCTAAGTAGTTAGTGGTAAATCCAATCTGATTATTCACTACTATATGTATAGTACCATTTGTCTTATAACCGTCCAAATTGGCCATTTGCACCAGTTCATAAACTAGTCCCTGACCAGCTATCGCAGCATCTCCATGCACCACTATGGGCATCACCTTGGAGAAGTTGTCCCCATAATGAAGGTCTTGTTTTGCCCTGGTAATTCCTTCCACCACCGCACCTACGGTTTCTAAGTGGGAAGGGTTGGGAGCAATGGTCATTTTAATTTTATTGCCATTCTTGGCCTTTCGCTCAGAGGTCCAACCAAGGTGGTATTTTACATCTCCGTCGAAAATCTCCTCGTCATAATCCTTCCCGTCAAATTCACTGAAAATATCCTTCGCCTCTTTTCCAAAAATATTGGTAAGCACGTTAAGACGCCCCCTATGGGCCATCCCCATCACAAATTGCTCTACCTCCATTTCGGCAGCGCGCTCTATCATGGCATCCAAGGCCGGGATCAAAGATTCGTTCCCTTCCAGGGAAAATCTTTTTTGCCCAACATATTTTGTATGTAAGAATCCTTCAAAAGACACTGCCTGATTCAGCTTATTTAGGATATGCTTCTTTTGATCTGCGTCAAAATTGGGATGGTTATCATTTACGTTTAACCAGCTCTGTATCCACTCAACCCTTTCCGGGTTTCTGATATACATATACTCTACCCCAATGGCATCGCAATAAATGGTCTTTAGGTGTTCAATTATATTTTCCAGGGTGCTTGGTCCAATCCCTAAGATCTCCCCTGCGGTAAAGACCGTATCCAGATCCCCGCGATCCAATCCAAACTCCTCCAAATCCAGGGTAGGGAAGTATTGTCTTCTCTCCCGCACAGGATTGGTTTTGGTAAACAGGTGACCTCTGGTCCTGTACCCATCAATTAAACGGACTACCTGAAACTCCTTTTGCAACGATTTAGGTATCTCTACCTGCTGCCCTTCTGCGGCGGAAGGCGGTGCCATTTCCACCACATCACCTTCGTTGGAACTTTCCATTCCAAAGTCGAAGCCCTGAAAAAAGGCTCTCCAGCTGGGTTCTATGCTATCGGGATTCGTTAAATACTTGTCGTATAATTCTGCAAAAAAAGAAGTATGTGCAGCGTTTAAAAAAGAATATTTATCCATGAAAAAATTCTCTGTCTTTTGAACAAAAATTAAATCAAAAATACAATATTTCAAACACCTAGGCTTATCTTAGCCCTTAATATTGACAAATATTTAGCATATATTTTTAAAATAGGAGCTAATCACCCCTTTTCTGCCCAATTATTCCTCTTTTAAAGCCGTTCAAGGCCAAATAACTCGCTCTGAAGACTATTAATTTTGGAATGAATTCAGCCTGGCGACGGGTAGCAATATGATTTAAAACCTAAGGATTTTAAACCTAGGTTTTCTCATTGGCAAGATTAGCAGATAGGTTTGTGGTCTGCTTATTTTCGTTTTGCTTCCAACTTTAGGTTAGCCTCCATATTTATCGCGAAACCACACTTTTTGCCACTCTCGTTTAAGAATTTCCAAACTCACCTCCCCGGAAATCTCCAGCACATCCTCACTTTGAATGGATTTCACCACTTTTTCCGAAACATCTATGATATAGAGTAGGTTTAGGTAGTCTGCAAACCGCTCCCTAATGAGGTAAAACACTTTTTCATGAACCAACGTCTTTAGGTCCGTAGGCAAAACATCCTCCGGAACATCCAAGTCTACATTAGCAAGGGTAAAATCCTTTTTTAGCTGCAACACCAACTCATCATAAAGATTGGCTTCCTGGGCATACTCTAATAACCCCCTAATGTTGGAAAATTGCGGTACCATATAGTATATCGAGATTTGCTAAACCACGGATTATAGGCCTTTATAGACCACTCCTTCTTTCATTACAAAATCTACTTTCTCTAGTTCTTCTACACTTTCCAGAGGATTACCATCTACGGCAATGATATCTGCCAAGAAACCGCCTTTAAGCTGACCCAACTCTTCTTCCATACCTAGCAGCATGGCGTTGGTAATGGTTGCCGAACGGATGGCCTCCATTATTGGCATCCCCGCCTCTACCATATAGCCAAATTCCTTGGCATTGAGGCCATGAGGAAACACTCCTGCATCGGTACCAAAAGCAATGGGCACCCCTTTCTTATAGGCCCTAGCAAACATTCCTTGGATAAGCGGTCCAATTTCCCTCGCTTTTTGGGCTACTACCCCTGGGAAATACCCGTCTACCTCAGCTTTTTCAGCCACCTGCTTCCCGGCAGTGATGGTTGGCACTAAATAGGAATCGTGTTTTTTCATGAGTTCCATGGTGGCGTCACTCATATAACTCCCGTGCTCAATAGTCTTAATTCCACCTAAAATGGCCCGTTGCATTCCTTCATCTCCATGGGCATGGGCAGCGGTCAACATCCCGTAATCCTTGGCAGTTTCAGTTACCCCTTTAATCTCTTCTATGGTAAACTGTGGATTTTGGCCACTTTTAGCCACGCTGAGCACCCCTCCGGTAGCCGTGATTTTTATCACATCGGCCCCATCCTTATAGCGTTGCCTTACCGCCTTCTTAGCATCTTCAGCAGAGTTCACCACCCCTTCATTAGGACCGGGATCCCCCATTAGGCTTTTCTTAGAACCGTTGGTAGGGTCTGCATGCCCGCCTGTGGTTGCCAAGGATTTTCCGGCAGTAAAAATTCGAGGTCCTACTACCAAACCGTTATTGATGGCATTCCTAAGCGCAATATTCACTCCCGTCCCACCAAGATCTCTCACCGTGGTAAATCCGGCCATTAAGGTACGCTTGGCGTACACGGTAGACCGGAAAGCCACATCGGCCTCGTTTAAGGTATATTTATGCACGTAAGATTGAGCACTAGACTCCCCTTCAATGTGCACGTGCATATCTATAAGGCCGGGCAGTACTGTTTTATTTTTAAGGTCGATAACTTTATCGGACGCCCCTGCTTCCACATAACCATCTTGGATGCCTTTTATCGTATTCCCCGAAACCACAATGGTTTTTTGGGTCAACAGCTTCCCAGATTTCGTATCCAACAACTGTCCACAATGCAAGTAGGTATCCTGGGCCGAAACTAGGGCAGACAACAGGAGGGCTATCCCCAAAAGGTGCTTTTTCATATTGGCAAGGGTTTATTTTCTAATTTTCTGCTCCCACAACCAGGCAGACTTCATGGCTTCGTCCAAGGTAGACTCCGCTTTCCATCCCAGAACTTCATTAGCTTTAGTGGTATCGGCATAGGCGGTCATAATATCTCCTGGTCTACGCCCTACAATCTTATAGTTTAATTTTTTACCAGATACCCTTTCAAAGCTTTGAATGGCTTCTAGAACGGAACTGCCTTTACCCGTTCCTACATTGAACACTTCGTAATTCTCCTCGTTCTTGGCATTCAATAAACGCTCTAGGGCCACTACATGGGCTTTTGCCAAATCTACCACATGAATATAATCTCGGATACACGTACCATCTTCCGTGGGGTAATCTCCACCAAAGACCGAGATTTGCTCCCTAATTCCGGCACCAGTCTGCGTAATAAAAGGCACTAAGTTTTGAGGCACCCCTATAGGCAACTCCCCAATCTCTGCCGAGGGATGAGCTCCCATTGGGTTAAAATATCTTAAGGCAATAGCATTGATACCCGGGGTTACCTTACAGGTCTCTTGAATAATTTCTTCGCCAATCTGCTTGGTATTCCCATAGGGAGATTCTGCAGCCTTCACTGGCGCATCTTCGGTAATAGGCATTTTATCTGCTTGACCATATACCGTACAGGAAGAGCTGAAGATGAAACTAGAACGCTGCTTCTTAGAAAGCTCCTTTAATAGATATACCAAGGTCCCTATATTGTTTTCATAGTACAGCAGCGGTTTTTCTACGCTCTCCCCTACTGCTTTGGAAGCCGCAAAATGAATTACCCCCGCAATGTCCTGGTGACTTTTAAAGAAATCCTCAACTTTGGATTTTTCCTTAAGGTCCAATTTTTCAAATACGGGTTTTTTACCGGTAATGGCCACAATTCCGTCTAACACCTTTTCGGTGGAGTTGGAGAGATCATCAATGATAACCACCTCATAGCCCTTATTTTGCAATTCTACTGTAGTATGAGAGCCTATAAAGCCCAATCCTCCTGTTACTAATATTTTCATTTTTCTTGTACGCTAATTGGTTATTTATGGCAGTGTATTTCGCCAGCACAAGGGAATTCCCTTTTGCTGGAGCGCCTATTTTTCTATTTAAGAGTTAACAAATTTTATAAGGGCCGATGTAATGTATTCGATTTGCTCATCGTCCAATTCCGTATGCATCGGCAGGGATATTACTTCCTTAACCAATTGATTGGTTACCGGGAAGTCTTCCTCCTTGTACCGTTCGTCCAAATACGCTTTTTGCCTATGCAGCGGGATAGGGTAGTACACCCCACAAGGGATTTGGAGGTCGGCAAAATGCGCCACTAGGGCATCTCGCTTTCCATTGGTAATCCTCAGGGTGTATTGATGAAAAACATGGCAATCGCAATCGCCACATGCTGCCGCACAGGTATTTACCATGCTAGGCACTATAATATTTTCCTGACCTGCAAAAGCCTCAGTATACTTCTGGGCCGCCTTTCTTCGTCTCTCGTTGTATTGATCTAACAGCGGCAATTTAGCACGCAGTACTGCTGCCTGAATGGAATCTAAACGGGAATTCACCCCCACCACATCGTGATGGTAGCGCTGATACATACCGTGATTTACAATTCCCCGTAAGGTATGCGCCAATTCATTATCGTTGGTAAAGAGGGCGCCTCCATCCCCATAACAACCTAAGTTTTTAGAAGGAAAGAAGGAGGTTGCCGCCACATGGCCAAAAGTCCCCGCCTTTTTCCGGCTTCCGTCCTTAAGGGTGTAACTGGCTCCAATGGCCTGTGCATTGTCTTCTATTACAAAAAGATTGTGCTTTTCTGCGATCTCCAATATGGCATCCATATTGGCACATTGTCCAAAAAGGTGCACGGGAACAATGGCTTTGGTTTTTGGCGTTATGGCCTTTTCCAAAGCTATGGGATCTATATTAAAGCTATCTGGCTCTACATCTACCAAAACAGGCGTGAGATTTAAGAGTGCAATTACCTCTACTGTGGCTGCAAAGGTAAAATCGGCCGTAATTACCTCATCCCCTGGCTGCAACCCCAATCCCATCATCGCAATTTGAAGGGCATCGGTTCCGTTAGCACACGGAATTACATGTTTTACCCCCAAATAGGTTTCCAATTCTTTTTGAAAGTTGTGCACTTCAGGGCCGTTTATAAAAGCGGTGGTTTCCATTACCTCGGCGATGGAATTATTTACTTGCTCTTTAATGTCCTGGTATTGACCACTTAGGTCTACCATTTGTATTTTCTTCATCCTCCTAATTTATCACAATAATATTGCAAAAATAAGGATTCGCAGCTAATGGATATTATTTAAAGAAGTGTATTTTAGCCCCAAACCTTTTTCACGTGTCCCGGATCTACAATTTTGCCCTTCAAACAGCTAATTTATTCTTACGATTAATTGCCTTATTCCATCCTAAGATTAAACTTTTTGTGGACGGCCGTAAGAGTGTTTTCCCCTACCTGGAAGGCAGCTTGTCACCAGAAGACAGGGTGTTTTGGGTGCACACCGCCTCCCTAGGCGAATTTGAGCAAGGCTTGCCAATTATAGAGCGACTAAAAACAGCTTACCCCTCCCATAAAATTGTGGTTACATTTTTCTCCCCCTCGGGCTACGAGGTTAAAAAGAACAGTGAGGTTGCACACGCCATTACCTATCTTCCCTTGGATACCTTTAAAAATGCCCAGCGTTTTGTGGAGGTCGTGAATCCAGAACTGGCTATTTTCGTAAAGTATGAAATTTGGCCTAACTATTTAAAAGCCTTGGGAGAACGAAACATCCCCACCCTGCTTATTTCTGCCCTCTTTAAAAAGCAACAAATCTACTTTAAGAATTACGGAGGCTTTATGCGAAAGGCGCTAGGTCAATTCTCCCATATATTTGTTCAAAACCAGCAATCCGTAGACCTACTGCACCAAATAGGCATACATAGCGTTACCGTGGGCGGGGATACGCGCTTTGATAGGGTGATGGAAATCTTGGAACGCGACAACCAGCTGGCGTTTATGGAAGCCTTTAAAACAGACACCCCACTACTGGTTGCCGGCAGTACTTGGCCAGAGGACGAAGCAGTTTTAGTGCCCTATATCAATAATGCCCCGTCGCATTTTAAATATGTATTGGCTCCACACAACATTAAGGCCGACCATATAAACAAGCTAAAGGAATCTATCCACAAAAAAACCGTTTTATACTCCCAATTGCGAAACAAGTCCCTGTCCCAGTACGATGTGTTGATCTTGGACACTATTGGGTTACTGACCAAAACGTATAGCTACGCAGACATCGCCTATGTTGGAGGCGGATTTGCCACGGGACTTCACAATACTTTGGAACCTGCCGTTTTTGGAATCCCAGTTCTTATTGGGAGCAATTACCAAGGGTTTAAAGAAGCAGAAGACCTCGTAGAGGAAGGCGGCGTGCTGGTAGTAAACAACCCGGAGGAGTTTAAAAGCAATATGGACAGACTACATTCGGACCAGGAATATCTAACGCGTACTGGAAACATCAATGGCTCCTATGTCATCAAAAATAAGGGAGCAAGCATCCGTATAATGGAACACATTCACGGCTTACTTAAATCATAAGTACCAATCCTCCCCTCTAACCCTTGCTATTAGTACCTCACGACTTATGACCTCCTACCCAGGAACAAAGGGTATTGATCCACTCCCAAGTAAAACTCAGGCTTTTTATGGAGGCCCAAATAAATTTAGAAGCAGATACTCCCTTAAATATTTAGGATATATGGTGTTTTATCGAGTTTTTTAACTCTTCATCTAAAAAACACAATATTCACTACTTAACACTCGGAAATGGGGTTTTAATCGCCTCAAAATCAATATTTATTGCTTACATTGTATAAAAATCATAAAAGATATGAACGATGTCACCTTAGGCACACGAGTGCTCAATGGGTTTCTAACCGTTATGATAGTGGTTTTGGTCGCTATCCTAGTGGCGGTGATTGTAAGCCTGATTCTAGCCGCTTTCGGCTTTTTTTAAACCGATAGGCTCGTCTTGGAAGGCACCCATTTTTCCAGCATATCAATTAGATGAACTTTTTCATCCAGAATATCTATTGCTCTTTTTTCCTGAACCATTACGATTCCCTCCTAGCTACACCTCTTTACCCTTTCGCAGCCATCTTTATGCCGCAAGGTTTACACAGGCATTTAAGTACTATACTAAAAAGTCCGAAACCCAGGAAAGTAGGAGGTGAAAAGAAGGGATTAACAAAATTCGATTTTGCGTTTTAAAGGTAGTTTTATTGCTTTTTATTTTTCTTGATAGCATTTAAACTATCCATTTCCTTACGGAAACGAAGAATCATTAAGCTGTCCAATTGCTGTCCAATACTATCGCGCATAGCCCACCAATTTTCGGCATTCATTTCCCCGGTATAGCGCATAATTTTGTTGAACCTGGCCACATTGAACCTATTGGCTTTCCAGGCAGCTTCGGTACTTTCCCTGTGCTTTAGATCTTGCAGGTAAATTCCGACTAGAAAACCAATTATAACCATCGCCATGGCAAACATCCATCGAGCATTATTCTTAGACATTATTGTAAACCTGTATTAAAACATTCATTCCTATAGTGGAAGTCTTTTTAAAAAGAGACCCCACGCTTCCTTATCATCTGCCATAAAGCACTAAAATTGTTCTAGAACCATTGGGCATCCCTTAGTTGCGCCTGAAAAAGTTCAACAATATCAACAACAAGATTACCACCACAAACGCCCCACTAAAAGTGAGTACCATTTCAATAAAATTGAATTTCTTTTTCATTCCTCGGAAAATGTAATTTGTTGTCGGTGATACTCATAGGGAAGCCAAACTACTTTTAGCGATCCCAGCCGCCAAAACATCCCCTCCGTAAAGCAAAACTACGGAAACGGATTAATTAAATTATACAGACCTCGATAAAGAAAAAAAAATCCCCGTCCAATGTTCATTAACTTGGCTAAATGGGGCAATTGCACCGAAGTAACAAAAGATAAAGTGATGAAAAACATAAAAAAGAATCAAACCAATAGCAAGGCAATCTTGTCCAACCTATAAATTACCATCTGTTTTCTAGATCGCAGAATCCCACCTCTTTGTAGCGACAGTAAGCTAACCGCTACACTTTTTATGCTAAACACATCCAAACCCCTTCATTTTAAACATCCCTAGACCCCCACAATCCAAGAAAATAGCCATCCCCTAATCTCCTTAAGAATGAAGAGCTAGCACCCTCAATTTTCAATTTAAGATAGTTTCGTCCTAAATAAAATAATGCGTATCTTTAGAAGAGAATCAGCCACTTACAATTAACCTAATGCCATCGTATTCACAACTTAAAAATGGATTTAAAGACCCGATCCACTTTTAAGGCATAGGCCCCACAAGCAAGGTGTAGACGCCTATTCCTATGAGGGCAATAAAAATAGCTAGCTCCCCCTTGGCCAAGAAGTTCTGTTCAATTAAACGCATCATAATATTCCCCCAAATAAAGACATCCAGAATTCCTTAGCCAACAACTTTTAAAATAAAAAAAATAGGCCCCTTTTAGCAAGCTTTGGTATCGGAAATACTAGCAAGTCTAGGCCTAAATCGGAATATATTAATCTGTCACCCTCATTTAATAAAGAAACGACATGGAAAAAGACCCATATAAAGTAAAAAAGGAAATAACTCTGGCGGGAAATCCTTTCAGTTATTACAGTCTTACCGCATTAAAAGACCAGGGGTACCCAATAGATAAACTCCCATTTTCTATTCGTATCCTTTTAGAAAATGTACTCCGTAATTACGATGGTTTTGCCATTACCAAGCAGCATATTGAGACCTTGCTAGACTGGCAACCACTCGGATCTGACAAGGACATCCCCTTTAAACCCGCCCGGGTTTTAATGCAGGATTTTACAGGAGTACCGGCGGTGGTAGATATTGCCTCCCTCCGTGCAGAGGTGGCCAGAAAGGGAGGAAATCCGGAATCGATAAATCCGCTAGTCCCCGTAGACCTGGTCATAGACCATTCTGTACAAGTAGATTATTTTGGCACCAATTATTCCTATGAGCGGAACATGGAAAAGGAATTTGACCGTAATAAGGAACGGTATCAATTTTTAAAATGGGCCCAAAAATCCTTCGATAATTTTAGTGTAGTACCCCCGGGTATGGGTATTTGCCACCAAGTGAATCTAGAATATTTCTCTAAAGGAGTTATTTCAAGAGACGGAGTGTTATTTCCAGACACCCTCGTAGGTACGGATAGTCATACCCCCATGGTCAATGGCATTGGCGTAGTGGCCTGGGGCGTAGGCGGGATAGAAGCGGAAGCTGCAATTTTAGGACAGCCTATTTACTTTATCACCCCTGAAGTCCTTGGCCTTAAGCTTACGGGAAAACTTCCCTTAGGCGCTACCGCCACCGATCTTGTTTTAACTATTGCCAATGTGTTGAGAAAACAAGGCGTAGTAGGCAAGTTCGTAGAAGTATTTGGCCCTGGTCTAGATCACCTTTCCGTACCAGATAGGGCCACCATCGGCAATATGTCTCCCGAGTTTGGGTGTACCATCACCTATTTCCCTATAGATGACAAGACGCTAGAATACATGCGAAAAAGCAATCGCTCCGAAGAACATATCGCCTTAGTAGAGAAATATTGCAAAACCAATATGCTGTGGAGGGAAAATGAGGAAAGCATAAGGTACAGCGAAGTAATAGCGCTAGACGTCTCCTCAATAGAACCTACCGTAGCAGGCCCTAAAAGACCGCAAGACAAGATTTTGTTAAGGAATTTTAAACCTACATTTATAGACCTACTAAACCATTCCTTTGAGCGCGAATATATAGAGCAAAAAGACCGAGAAACCATAAACTCATTGGCTAGATGGAAAGGGGAAGGGGGCAACCAACCCGAACCTCAAACCCAACATCAGCCCCACAAAGCAGTAATTGAAACCAAGGAAAAGGACGGACTCAAAACGGTCTGGATAAACGAGGGGGACGATAAATTTATGCTTTCTGACGGTTCTGTAGTGATCGCCGCAATAACCTCTTGCACCAATACTTCCAACCCTTTTGTAATGATTGGGGCAGGACTGGTGGCTAAAAAGGCCCGTGAACATGGTATTGATGTAAAACCTTGGGTAAAGACTTCACTCGCCCCAGGCTCCAAAGTAGTCACCGATTATTTAAAGAAAGCCGACCTGATGAAAGATCTCGAAGCCTTACAGTTCCATTTAGTAGGTTATGGTTGCACCTCTTGTATAGGGAACTCGGGCCCCTTGCCACCAGCAATAGCAAAAGCTGTGGACGATCATGAATTGGTGGTGTGTTCTGTACTCTCAGGGAATCGAAATTTTGAGGCTAGGGTACATTCTCAGGTAAAAATGAATTTCCTTATGTCGCCCATGTTAGTAGTAGCCTATGCCATTGCAGGAAGGGTAGATATAGACCTTAGCAAGGCCCCTATTAGTTACGACAAAAATGGATTGCCCGTATACCTCAAGGATATCTGGCCTACAGACGACGAAATTAATGAAATACTAAGTAAAGTTCTCTCTCCCAAAGATTTTGCGAAAAATTACGGGGAGATCTTTGAGGGCAATGAGATCTGGAAAAACTTGGAGATTCCAGAGGGAAAACTGTACCAATGGGACAAGGACTCCACCTACATTAAAGAAATCCCCTTTTTCCGAGATATCTCTGCCGAGGCGCCTGACTTAAAAGACATTCAGCATGCCCGCGCACTATTGGTACTAGGAGATAGTATTACTACCGATCACATCTCTCCTGCCGGTGCTTTTGACGAACATTCAGCAGCGGGAAAATACCTGATCTCCAGAGGGGTAAAAAAGGAAGAATTTAACTCCTACGGGAGTCGCCGCGGAAATGATGAATTGATGGTCCGCGGCACTTTTGCCAACGTTCGCATTAATAACAAACTCGCCGAGAAAGAGGGGGGCTATACCACCTATCTGCCAACACAAGAAGAGATGTTAGTTTATGATGCCGCCAAAAAATACCAAGCAGACAAAACCCCATTGATAGTGCTTGCGGGCAAAGAATACGGCAGTGGATCCTCTAGGGATTGGGCCGCCAAAGGTACCTTTTTATTGGGAATAAAAGCTGTACTGGCCGAAAGCTACGAACGTATTCACCGCAGCAACTTGGTAGGACTAGGGGTCTTGCCCCTGCAATATAAAGAGGGGGACACCGCAGCAAAATTGGGAATCAGCGGGGAGGAAACATTCACCATAACCGGTATTGCCAAGGACATTAGCCCCATGAAAGAGGTACAGGTGATTGCAAGGAACGATAAAGGGGAAGAAATAAAATTTGGTGCGATCACCAGGCTCGACTCCCTAATAGACATTGAATATTACCGCCATGGAGGAATTCTACAGTATGTACTTAGGCAGTTCTTGGAAAACGAAAAGCACTAAAATGAAAATGCTTTCAAATTGAGCAATAACTTTTAAAACTAATCGCTATGAAACGTACCGCACACGCACTTTGGAGTGGCTCCATAAAAGAGGGTGAAGGAAAGCTAACCACCCAAAGTAAAGTCTTAAACAATACCCCGTATTCCTTTACCTCTCGTTTTGGATATGGGACCAGCACCAATCCGGAAGAGTTATTGGCGGCCGCACATGGGGGATGCTTTGCCATGGCCTTGTGCAAGATTTTAGGGGAGGCCGGGTACACCCCAAACTATCTAGATGTGGCTGCTACCGTAATTTTGGATGTAGACAAGCTAGAAATTACGGAATCACACTTGTACCTCAAGGCCAAGGTCCCCAATATAGCGCTTAAGAAATTTAAGGAATATGCCCATTCAGCCAAGGACCATTGTCCTATGAGCAAGGCGCTAAGTTTAAACATCATCTTGGATGCCGTTCTAGAATAAACTAATAACAAGCAGTGAACAACATCCCTTAGCCTTCTAGATAATTGGAACATTAATTTAAAATTATATACTATGAAAATCGCTATCAACGGCATGGGACGCATTGGAAGAGCGGCCCTTAAGTTAATCCTAGAAACCAAAGGGTTAGAAATTATTGCAGTGAACGATATTATTTCTATCGAAAACCTAGCATACCTCCTAAAATACGACAGCGTCTATGGCATTTATGATAAAGGGGTATCCCATACAGGACAGACTCTTATGGTAGGCGGAGTCCAAATTGGCTACACTACCATAAAAAACCCTGAAGAATTACCATGGGAGGAAAAAGGAATTGATCTAGTCATAGAAAGCACCGGATTGTTCACGCTTCGCGAAGATGCCGAAAAGCACATCCATGCCGGAGCCAAAACAGTGGTCATCTCCGCACCCACAAAAAGCAAGGACACTCCCACGGTGGTCCATGGGGTAAATAGTTTGGACGGGGAAATTTCCATTTTTTCCTGTGCCAGTTGCACTACCAACAATATCTCTCCGGTAGTAGAAATCCTAGATCGAAGAATAGGCATTAAAAAAGCTATCATGACTACCGTGCATGCTTATACCGCTTCCCAGGAGCTGGTAGATGGCGCATCGCAAAAAAACTTTCGAATGGGCAGGGCAGCTGCCACCAATCTTGTACCAACCACCACCGGTGCAGCTATAGCCACTACCAAAGCCTTACCTGGGCTCTCTGGCAAGTTTGATGGAGTAGCCATAAGAACCCCAGTACCCGTGGGATCTATTTCAGATTTAACCTTTGTTACCAAAAAAGAAGTGACTCCAGAAATGGTCAATGAAATTTTCACGGAAGAAGCTGCATCAGCGCGTTATAACCAGGTATTGGCCGTTACCAGCGATCCCATTGTCTCCTCGGATATCATAAAGAGCCCCTATGCCTCTACGGTTGATTTAAGCATGACCCGTGTGGTGGATGGCGACTTACTAAAGGTTATGACTTGGTACGACAATGAATGGGGATTTACCAATCAAATGATCCGAGAAATAGTGGCATTAAAAACATCCTAATATCCATTAAAAACCTCTAAACGATTTAAACCATGGAAAAGCAACCCGTTACAATAAAAAAGATACATCACATCACCCATGATGTATTACACATTGTCACTGAAAAACCCAAGGAAGCAAGTTTTGCTCCTGGTCAGGCAACTGAAATATTTTTGGACAAATCTGGTTGGGAGGATCAAGGAAGACCGTTCACTTTTACCTGTTTACCAGAGAAAGACTATCTGGAATTTATGATAAAGACCTATCCCAGCCACCAGGGAGTTACCAACGAGCTCCTTAGCCTAGAAGCCGGTGACCAGCTAATAGTAAATGAGGTATTTGGAGCCATCCATTATAAAGGAGAAGGCACCTTCATAGCAGGTGGGGCTGGCATCACCCCTTTTGTTGCCATTCTTAGAGATTTAAAAGCGCAGGGTAAATTGGGCTACAACAAGCTTCTTTTTGGGAATAAAACCAAGGCGGATATTATTTTAGAAAAAGAATTTAAAGATACACTAGGGCAAAACTTCATCAATATCCTATCCGAGGAGAAAACGGATAATTACGCACACGGACATATTACCGCTAATTTTATAAAGGAAAATACCTCCCTAAATGGATATTTTTATGTTTGCGGCCCTCCAAAAATGATGGAAGCTGTAGAAAAAGCCCTTGTAGGATTGGGCGTCTCTGAAGAACGGATAGTAAAGGAGGAATTTTAGGCTATTTCAGCTATCTTTAGGGATACACTGATCATTATGGGATTTTACCAGCAAATTGCGCCTTATTACCACCATATTTTTAAAATCAATGTCCACCAAGTGGAGTTTATCAAATTAAAAATTCCAAAAAGGGATAGCAGCATACTGGATATTGGATGCGGAACAGGCACCCTTTCCTTAGCGTTGGGCGAACATTACCAACAAGTGCTGGGTATTGATTTGGATCCTGAAATGATACGGGCGGCTTTAGCCCGCATTATTCACCAAGAGTTTTTTCTTCAAGGAATTTGAGGATAAATTTTGCATT